>NZ_RAWR01000076.1:0-41705 GCF_003986945.1 Corallococcus sp. AB018
CCAGGATCAAACTCTCCAATTGTATTCTTGGTTTGCTTGAACCGGCGTTCCCCGAGACCCGGCTAAGGAGTCTCGGCTCGCTGATTCGTCGGCACTTCCCTCTCGCTGCGCTTTTCAGCGCTGCTCTTGAGGTGAAGCGCCCTCAAAAAATTGACTGCGGGTTTCCGCAATCCATTACTGCTTGGGCTTGCTATTTGGTTTTCAAAGACCGAGCCGCTTGTCTTGCTTCGCGACTTTTGCTACCGTCTACTTCGTTGCTGATTTTGCTTCAACCAGCGGAGTTGCAGCTTCTATTTCAGTTCGCATTCAGCGTCAACTTCGCTTTTTGCGTCCTGCGGGCTGCTTCGAAATTCATTGGCGCCGTCCAGTGACTTCCGCCGTTTCTTTTCGAAGGGGAGCGGCTTCTACTTCAGCGCCGTCCTCCCTGTCAACCGCTTGCTGTCAGCTTTCCTCACCGCTTTGCGTCCGTTGTGTTGCCTTCCGGACCGCTGCTTCCTCGGTAGGGCGCGGCTTCTATCTCTTCGCCGCGTTCGCTGTCAACCCGCTCGTTGACTGCCCTATTTCCTTGTCGGTGCTGCTCTCTCCCCGAAGTGCCTTCCGCGCCAGTGCGCGGGCTTCGAGGTGAGGGGCGCGGCTTCTACCACCGCCGCATCCTGTGTCAACCGTTCGACCGCTGCTTCTACTTCCCGATCTGCTCCGCCTCCCGTGAGGCGGCAACCCGCTCCGACACCTTCAACGCCCGCTGATCGACTGCCCTGCTGCGGCACCATCTAAGAATCGGTTCGGAGAATGTCAACTTCCCGTCACCGATGAGGCCGACTGCGCCTCTCCCCGTTTCTGCGTCGCTCAGGTGCCACCGGAGTGGCGCCTGCGTGTCGCCGCGAGGTGGGCGGCTTATCCATCAGGCGATCGGCCAGCGCAAGAAATTTGATGCAGACTGCCGGCGCGGTGCGACGTGGTGGAGGGGGAACCCGTGGGGCGGTTCCACCCATTCCCCAGGCGGATTTCAGCTCCCGAACCTGAGCTTGGAGAGGTCCACCCTCCCCCGCCGGCACTTCTCCGCGACCACCACCGAGCGCAGCTCCTGATAAGCGCGCTCGAAGTCGTCGTTCACCACGATGTAGTCGTAGGACGCGATTCCCCGCTCGATCTCCGAGCGGGCAGCCAGCATCCGGCGACGGATGGTCTCGTCCGCGTCCGTCTGACGGTCTCGCAGCCGCCGCTCCAGCTCCTCCATGGAGGGGGGCAGCACGAAGATGAGGACCGCGTCGGGGTGCTTGCGCTTGATGGCCTGCCCGCCCTGGACGTCGATATCGAAGATGGCGGTGCCACGGCGCGTGCGGGCTTCGTCCACCACGGACTGGGGGCTGCCGTAGAAGTGGCCGTGGACCTCGGCCCACTCCACGAACTCCCCCTTCTCGATCTTCTCCTGGAAGGCGGCGACGCCCACGAAGTGATAGTCCACGCCCTCCTGCTCCTTGCCCCGGGGGCGCCGGGTCGTGACGCTGGTGGAGAAGATGCCGTCCGGCATCTCCTTCAGCAGGCGGTGCGCGAGGGTGGTCTTTCCC
Organism: Corallococcus sp. AB018; assembly: GCF_003986945.1. NCBI lineage: Bacteria > Pseudomonadati > Myxococcota > Myxococcia > Myxococcales > Myxococcaceae > Corallococcus > Corallococcus sp. AB018. The sequence continues at coordinate 1,569 of NZ_RAWR01000076.1, forward strand.
GCTCCGGACGGCGCGGAGAGGACGAGGAGCAGGCCAGGCTGGAGTCCAGTGGGTTCGTTCATTCGACGTTCTGCACCTGTTCGCGGATGCGCTCGACCTCGGCCTTCATCGAGACCACGCGCGCGGAGATTTCCGCGTGCTGGCTCTTGGAGCCTGTCGTGTTCACCTCGCGGTGCATCTCCTGCACGAGGAAGTCCATGCGCCGGCCCACCGGCTCGGGGCTCGCCATCAGGAGCCGGAACTGCTCGAGGTGGGTCGCGAGCCGGGTCACCTCTTCCGCGATGTCCGTGCGCTCGGCGAACAGGGCCACTTCCTGCGCCAGGCGCTGCGGATCCACCGCGACGCCGCGCGCGAGCTCCGCGACACGCTCGGTGAGCCGCTGCTGGTAGTCACTGACCGCGCGAGGCGCGAGCCGGGCGACTTCCTGGCTCCAGCCCTCGATGAGCTTCATCCGGGCGTCCAGGTCCGTGTGGATGGACTCGCCTTCGGTGTTCCGCATCGTCTCCAGGGCCGCGAGCGCCTGCTGGAGCGCGGTCTGCGTGGCCTGGGTGGCGGCCTCCACGTCCACGCCCTTCTCTTCCAGGCGGATGACGCCTGGCTGGTTGGCCACCTGCGACCAGGCGATCTCCACCGACTGGCCCATGGCCTCGGCGACTTCGCGGAAGGCGCGTGCGTATTCGCGGGCCAGGGCGACATCCACCGTGGGGACGTTGCCTGAGACGGTGGCGGCCTGCCGGCGCACCAAAATCTCCACCGAGCCTCGCGCGAGGCGGTCCTTCACCTGCTTCACGAGGGCGGGCTCGAGCGCGGACAGCTCGCGCGGCAGCCGGACCTTCACTTCACAGAACTTGTGGTTGAGCGAGCGTGCTTCCACGGAGACCTCTTCGTCCCCCACGCGGGCGCGGCCCGAGCCAAATCCGGTCATGCTCTTGAGCATCGGGCCGGGTGCTAGGGGCTTTCGGTCCCAAGGTCAAGCCAGCGTCTTGTGTCCGTTCCAATTCTGGTAGGGTCCGCCGCCGATGGCGTGGCACAAGCGGCTTGAAACGTGGGCGAAGCTGGCACTGACGCTCCTGGCTTCCCTCCTGTTCTGGCGCCCCGGACGTCGCTGTCCTCCCGGAACGCCCCTTCCCCACCCGCGTAAGGTCCTGCTCGTCCGGCCCGACAACCGCGTGGGCGAGGCCCTTCTCACCACGCCCCTGATGCGGACCCTCAAGGCACATCTCCACCCGCCTCCGGAAGTGCACGTGCTGGTGCACGCCAAGGTGGCTCGCGTCCTCCAGGGACACCCTGACGCGGACGCGGTCCTGGCGTTCGACCGGCGCCTGCTCTGGCTGGGGCCCCTGGCGCCTGGCATCCGCGCTCTCCGTCGCGCGGGCTATGACACCGTGGTGGACTGCGCCAACTGGAGTGCTCCATCCGTGACGAGCGCGCTCATCGCGCGAATGGTGGGCCCCAAGGCGGTCGTCATTGGACCCGGCATCTGGCCGGTGTCGCTGCTGCAGTCGGTGTCCGTGCCGGCCAGGTCCGATACGCGGCACGAGGCCATTCAGCGCACACATCTGCTGACGCCCCTGACGAAGGGCGCTGTCGCCGAGGGGCTTTCGTTCCGGGAGCCGGTGCTGGGCGAGGCGTTCCGCGGCTATCTGGCGACGTTCTCCGGGACGGGTTCGCGGCGCGCGGTCATCAACCCGGGGGGACGATTGGGTGAGCGCCGCATCCCCGCCGAGGCATTCGCGGCGGCGGCCCGGGAGCTGATTTCGCTCGGCTATTCGCCGGTCGTGACCTGGGGACCTGGAGAGGAGGCCCTGGCTCGGAGCGTGATCTCCGGCGCTCCTGGGGCGGAGCTGGCTCCGGCGACGAGCATCGATGAGCTGGGTGCGCTCATGCGGACCGCCGGCCTTACCGTCTGCAACAACACCGGGCCCATGCACCTGTCGGTCGCCGTGGGCGCACCCACGCTCGCGTTCTTCCTGCGCATCGACATGGAGCGATGGGGCCATGCGGTGGCGCCCCACCGGATGGTGGACCTGACGCCCATCGTGGATGGGGCTTCTGGCGTGGGGTTGGAGCAGCGCGTGGCCTCGGAGGTCCGGTCGTTCGTCGCGGGGCGGGCCTCGCTCACGGGGTGAGCGGTCGCTCCTGCTCGGGCACCATCTGGGGGACGCCTTCCTCCACGGGCCAGGCTCGCAGGCACCTGCCGCAGCGGACTTCGGGCGGGGGGCCCTGGTGCTCTTCGAGCGGGCCCTTGCAGTGGGGACATCCCAGGATGGACCTCAGCACCGGGTCCAGGTCCATGGGCTACTTCGCGCCTTCGCGGCCGAGCCTGCGGGCCAGGTCCGTGGTGCTGTGGTCCTTCGGGTCTCCCGCCACCGCCGTCCTGCCTCCGTAAGCCCGGACCTCGTCACCTTCCGGAATGGAGTCCGGCGTGTAATCCGTCCCCTTCACGTGCACGTCGGGCTTGAGGGCGCGGATGATGGTTCGCACGTTCGGCTCGTCGAAGACGACGACGCGGTCCGTGCAGGCCAGCGCCGCGACCAGCTCCGCGCGCTCCGCTTCCGGGATGTGCGGACGGCCCGGCCCCTTGTAGGCCCGGGTGGAAGCGTCCGAGTTCACCGCCACCACCAGCACGTCCGCCAGGGCCTTCGCCCCTTCCAGGTAGCGGACGTGCCCGACGTGCAGCAGGTCGAAGACGCCGTTGGCCAGGGCCACCGTGCGGCCCTGCTCGCGCCAGCGTTCCCGCTCCTCCGCGATGGCGGCGAGGGGACGAAGCTTGTCCTGGGTGTTCATCGTGGGCTCCGCAGCGCTTCGAGGAGTTCTTCGCGGGAGACCGTCGCCGTGCCGGGCTTCTGCACCACCAGCGAGCCCGCGACGTTCGCGAGCCTCGCGGCTTCACCGAACGAGGCTCCGGCCGCGAGTGCCAACGCGAAGCTCGCGATGACCGTGTCGCCCGCTCCCGTCACGTCCACCGCCGACTTCGCTCCGTGCACGGGGATGAGGTCCACGCCGCCCTTCGCGTCGAAGACGGCCATGCCGTGCCGGCCTCGCGTCACCAGCAGGGCCTGGCAGCCCAGCTTGCGGACCGCTTCGTGACCGGCCTCCAGCAGGTCTTCCTTCGTGCGCACCGGACGGCCCGTGAGCGCTTCCAGCTCCGGCTCGTTGGGCTTGCATACCGTGAGGCCCGCGAAGGCCATGAGCGCGTAGCGGCTGTCCACGCAGACCGGGAGGCCGTCCGCGGCGAGCTTTCGCAACGCTGTCCGGACTTCGTCGCTGACGACGCCTGCTCCGTAGTCCGAGACCACCACCGCGTCCGCGTCCTTCGCGGCGGCTTCGACCTGCCTGGCGATGGCCTTGCGCATCCGGGGCGGGAGGGGGCCTCGCTGGCCCCGGTCGACGCGGAGCATCTGCTGCCTCGTGGTGCTGATGCCTCCCGCGAGGATGCGCGTCTTCGTCTCCGTCTGGATGCTTCGGCTGCTGACCGCGTGCAGCCGGATGTCCGCGGCATCGAAGAGCTTGCGCAGTTCGCGGCCCATCGAGTCCACGCCCAGGGCGCCCACCGCCGTCACCTGCCCCGACAGCGCTCGGATGTTGGCCGCCACGTTGGCCCCGCCTCCGAGATTCACCTCCGACGACTCGTACCGGACGATGAGCACCGGGGCCTCGCGGCTCACCCGGTCCGTCTGTCCGTAGAGGTAGTGGTCGGCGACCAGGTCTCCCACCAGCAACACCCGACGGCGCGCGAAGGAGAGTGGCAGGCGCGAAGACGAAGCTGCCGGACGTGAAGACGGGGCCGCTGGCATGGGCGCGCGTTGTCCCACAGCGGTCCAGCCCTCACAAGTCGCGCGTCTCTCCCTGCAGCCCGAGCGCCCGCTTCAGATGCGCTTCGCCCTCCAGGACCTCCACTCCCAGGCGCACCACCCAGGCCTCGAAGCCGGCGGGCAGGCGCACCGCGTCCTTCTCCGTCGTCACCACGAGCGCTCCGTGCTGGCGGGCCCGGGCTTCGACCTGGCGAAGCTCGTCCGCAGTGAAGCGATGGTGATCCGGGAAGAGGGCCGCGTCCCGGACCTCCGCTCCGAGTGTGGTCACGGTCTTCAGGAACCCTCCGGGCCGGGCCAGCCCCGCCAGGGCGAGCACCGGCTTTCCTTCGAGCGCTTTCGTCGCGTGCTCGGTCCCCGAAGGGTCCCACCACGCCGTGGGTCCATAGCGCGTCCGGACCCTGGGAGCAGTCACGCCTTCGAGCCATGGATTGGGGGCGGCATCTCCGGAAGCGGCTCTCAGCCAGAGGAGCGTGGCGCGGCGCAGGGCCGATGGGGGCTCGCGCAGCGGGCCTCTTGGGAGCAGCTGGCCGTTGCCGAGGCCCACGGCTTCGTCCACGACCACCAGGTCTTCGTCACGGTGCAGGCGGCGGTGCTGGAAGCCGTCGTCCAGCAGGACCGTGTCGAGGCCGAAGTCGTCCCGGGCCCGGAATGCCGCCGCGACGCGGTCCGCTCCCACGAAGAGCCGGGCCCCTTTGCACCTGCGCGCGAGCAGCAGGGGTTCGTCTCCGGCTTCCGTCACCGCGGGCAGGGCCTCCGCGCCCGTGAAGGTGAGTGGCTCCTGGGACTCGCGTCCGTAGCCTCGGGTGAGGATGCCGACCTTGCGTCCTTCGCTGATCAGCATCTCCGCGAGATGGAGGACCGCGGGGGTCTTGCCCGTGCCTCCAACGTTGAGATTGCCGATGGAGATGACCCGCAGGCCTTCGACTTGTTCGGCTCGCTTCAATCCCGAATCGTAGAGGGCACCTCGGAGGCGGACCGCTCCGCTGTAGGTCCAGGACAACAGCGTGAGCGGTGACAGGAGGGCACGACGGGTCCAGGGCTCCGGTGCCGGCGGATAGAAGATCCGCTCCAGGGCCGTGGGTCCGCCCGTCATCGCCGTGGCTCCGCTGCCTTCTGGTAGAGGGCCAGGATGTCCCGGGCGATGTGCTCGTTCGTCGGGTGCCGGGTGCCTGCCTTTGCTCCGGACAGCGTGGCGGTGAGGACGGCTTCCACCGTGGGCGCTTCCACCCTCGCGTCCGACAGCTCCGGGAGCGCGCCCTCGTTCACCGCAACCACTCGGACGCCGCAGGCCCTGGCCTGGGCCGCGGCCCTCGCGCTCCAGTCGTTTCCCAGACCGAGGATCCAGACTTCATCCAGGGCCTGCAGCCACTTCGCGAAGTCCGCTCCCTGCTGGTAGCCCGCGAACGTCACCTGTTCGGTGAGGCCTCGCTCTGTCACCTGTGTCCGCGTCGCTTCGAGCAGGGCCCCGTCGCCCACCAGTACGAGGCGAGCTTCGGGACGTTGCTGGCGGAACGCAGCGAAGGCTTCGACTCCCAGCGCGTGACGGCGGCTCTGCTGGAACGTGGAGATCATTCCCACGAGCTGCGTGTCTTCGAGGCCCAGGGTCCGGCGGAGGGCCTTGCGGTCCTGGGGGGGCTCGAACATCGGGTCCACCAACGCAGGCAGTACCTGGACGGGGCGATGCCTGCCTTCGAGCTTTTCCATCAGGTGGCTCGCGGGCACCGTGTACGCGCTCGCTTCGGGCAGCGATGCACGCAGCGAACGGGGCGCGTGGATGGAGCGGATCCGCACCGCGCCCTTCGGCGTTCCCCAGCGCGCTACGAGATGATCATGGGTGAAGTGGGCGTGGACCACGTCCACCGTCCTGCGGCGGAGGGCTCGCAGGTCGCTCCAGATTTCCCACGGTGGAGACTTCACGGACAACGTCAGGCCGCCCTCGTCCAGGAGACCCAGTTGCTGGAAGCGGGGCACGGCGGGTTCCTCGGCGGCGATGTCCCGGCGCTTGCGGTCCACCGCCACCGTGACCTCGTGGCCCAGGGCCCGCTGCGCCTGGGCCAACAGCGCGACGTTCTCCGCCGGGCCGCTCCAGAAGGGACTCGCGAGCAGGTGCAGGATGCGCATCAGCGCTTCACCAGCGAATGGTAGAGGTCACGGAGCGCTCGGGCTTCGTGCTCGACGCCGCAGCGGCTGCGCGCTTCTTCCTGCGCGTTGCGGCCGACCTGACGGGCCCGCTCCGGTTCGCGGGTCAGTTCGTCCAACAGGTCGCGCAGGCCCTTCACGTCTCCGGGTTCGAAGAAGAAGCCCGTGCGGCCGTGCTCGATGAGCGTGTCCAGGTACGGCAGCTTCGAGGCCACCACGCAGCACCCGGAGGCCATCGCCTCCACGTGCACCAGCGAGTAGCCCTCCGCGTAGGAGGGATGCACCAGGATGCTCAGGCCCTGGTACCAGGGCTCGATGGTGGACTGCTCTCCCGCGAGGCGCACCCGGTCCTCGATGCCCTGGCGCAGCCCGTTCACCCATGCCAGGTCCGGCCCCTTCGCGAGCCCCACCAGCACCGCCTGCCAGTCCGGCCGCTGCGGCAACAGGGGCTTCAGCGCTTCGATGAAGTCGCCCTGCCCCTTCTCCTTGCGGATGCGTCCGATGACGCCGATTCCGTAGCGGCCTCCCTGCTGGAGCCGGGCCCAGGCAGCGTCACGGTCGTCCGGTGGGTGGAAGCGCTTGAGGTCGATGCCGTGCGAAATCACCGTGGAGGGGAGCGCGATGACGTCGGAGATCTGCTTCGTGAGCGACACGAGCGCGTCCGCGCCCCTCGCGAGCCAGCGGGTGAAGCTCGTGGGGGCCACCGACGTGTGTCTGGTGAAGACGAGTTGGACCCTTCCTCCCAAGGCCTTCAGGAGCATCCCCGCCAGCAGCTCGTTGTTCCGGTGCGCGTGCCAGACGATGGGCTCCTGGTGCGAGCGGCGGATCAGCTCTCCCCAGGTGATGCGCGGCAGGGCCTCCGTCAGGCCGGAGCCGATGACCCGTGTCTCGTCGCCCTGGGCCAGTGCTGGCACCACGGACTCCACGTGCCGGGTCACTCCCGTGTACCGCTTGTGGAAGTGGGGATGGACGATGAGCGTCATCGAGGAGCCCTCCTTAGCGCGGCCATGGCTTCCGCGTTGCGCTCACTGGCTCCGGAGATGCGGCGCACCGTGGCTTCGGCCTGGGCTCCCAGTTGCTGCCGGCGTTCGGGATGGGCGAGGAGGTCCTCCAGCGCGGCGTGCAGGGCTTCTCCATCCGCCACTTGAATGCCTCCGTTGCCTTGCAGCACCGCGACGCTGTCTCGGAAGTTGTCCATGTGCGGGCCGAACAACACCGGCCGGCCCTGCCCCGCTGGCTCCAGGATGTTCTGGCCGCCTCGCTTCGTGAACGAGCCTCCCACGAACACCACCGTCGCCAGGCGGTAGGCTCGGGACAGCTCGCCCATCGAGTCCATCACCACCACCGGCGCTCGCTCCGGGTTGCCCTGTGAGCGCAGGCCCACGGTCAGGTTCCGCTCCCTGGCGAGGGTCTGGATCCGCTCCGCCCGGTTCAGGTAGCGCGGCGCGATGACCAGGCTCAGCGTGGGCCAGCGCTCCCGTAGACGCTGATACACCTGCAACAGGATTTCTTCCTCGTCCTCGTGCGTGCTTCCCGCGAGCCACACCGGATCCGCTGGAGACAGACCGAGGGCGGTTCGCAGGGCTTCGTCCTCCGGGGCTGGCCCCGCCGCGAGGGCGTCGAACTTGGTGTTCCCGGTGGTGAGGACCCGCTCGGCCGGTGCGCCGAGGGCCTTTGCTCTTTCGGCTTCCTCGTCCTGCCGCATCAGCAGCAGGTCCATGTCCTTCAGCGGGTTGTCGATGAGGCCGAAGAGCGTCTGGTACTTCCCCACGTTCGCCGGGGAGAAGCGCCCGTTGGTCATCACCACGCTCGCTCCGGAATGCTTCGCGGCTCGGATGAGGTTGGGCCAGACCTCCGTGTACTCGAGGATGAGGAGGTCCGGCTGAAGGGCTCGCACCGCCCTTCGCGTCGCTCCCCAGAGGTCGTAGGGCACGTACACGACTCCGTCGATCTGCTTCGCCAGGCGGTCCCTTGCCATCGCATGGCCGCTGTCCGTCATCGTCGAGAGCACGATGCGGCAGCCAGGGAAGCGTTGGCGCAGGGGGCCGAACATGGGCGCCAGGGCCAGCAGGTCTCCCGCGCTGGCTCCGTGCAACCACAGCAGCGGGCCTTCTCCCTTTGGCAGGTCGCCCGGCCCGTAGAAGCCCAGCCGCTGCTTCAGCCCGTGACGCGTCTTCCGGTACACGCAGAGCACCGGGAACAGCAGCGCGAAGAGGACGTAGGTGGCGACGACGTAGAGCAGGCGCATGGGCGACGTCCCGCGCTCTATCAGATGCCCGGCGGTCTCGGCACCACTCGCACCGGGCTGGGGACAAGCCAGGGCCGCCACTCGTGGCCGAAGAAACGTCCGGGCGCGTGGGCCCAGACCTCCACCTGGACTGCTCCGGGACCGGTCAGCTCGATGTGCTGCCCGTCGGGTTGCAGGCGGCCGTCACCCCACACCCGGACCTCCACCGTGCCCGGGGTGTGTTCCGGGAGGCGGACCGTCAGCACCGTGCCCACGGGGGCTTCCCTCGTGTTCGCGTCGAAACCTTCCAGGGCGAAGCCAGCTGGCGCTCCGAGCGCTCGGAAGACGCAGAGGGCCTGGCCGCTCGCCAGCACCTGCGTGACCTGGGCCGCGGCTTCGCGCGCGTTCTGGGACAGGGGGCCCGGCAGCACGTCCGGCGGGAGCTCCATGTCGAGCGCGTTGAAGATGTCCTCGTACGCGGGCACTCCGTGCGCGTCGTTGCCGCACAGGGCGATGCGCTTTCGCTCTCGCGTCAGCTCCAGGTAGCGCTCTGTCGGGCGTGGCTCTGGGACCGCTAGCAGCATCACGCCGTGCACCGGGCTCACCAGGGAGGCGCCTACCGCGGGCAGGAGCCGGCTCACCGGACTTCGCAGCGCCTGCCGGAAGAAGGTGTCCGCGGAGTACAGCTCGAAGCCTGGGACCTGGTGCGCCGTCGCTTCGTCCTTCCAGGGGTTCTTCGTCTGGACCGGATGCGCGAGGACCGCCGTGCCTCCGGCGGCTTCCACCGCGGCCACCGCCTCTTCCGGTGGGCCCCAGGGCTTCACGCCTTCGATGGGCCTCTGCATGCCGAACGCCGCCAGATGGCCCGCGCTGGTCGAAATCTCCACCCCGGGGATGAGCAGCACGCCGTCCATCCAGGTCGCGGCGGGCGGCTTGAAGTCGTTGTGGTCGGTGAGCACCACGAAGTCGAGGCCCGCGGCCTTCGCCTCCCGGGCGACCTTCGCGGGCGTCCCGTTCCCGTCCGAGCGCGTGGTGTGCACGTGGTACGCGCCGCGGATCCACGGCTTCGCGTCCGGGACAGGCTCGACGACGGGGTAGTCCGCGAAGCCCGCCGCGAAGGCGAAGAAGCCCGCGACTCCCAGGAGCAGGAACAGCACACCGAACACCGCGCGGATCGCCAGGGAGAGGGGCCGCCTGGCCGTGATTGGCTTGCTCATACCGCCCCCCACTCGAAGGGCCTTACGTCCAGCGACACGTGGCGGCGGAGCGCCCTTCCTTGCTCTATCGCCAGGTCGGGGGGCTGCTCCGCCGTGACGACATTGGTCACGCCGCTCTCCGCTCGACGGGGCCTGACGTCCGCAGGCGCCATGTGGCGACGCAGCGGCCTTCCAAGCGCTATCGCCAGAGCGAGGGGCTGCGTCACCGAGCCCGCCTTGCTCACGCCGCTCCCCGCTCGACGGGACCTGATGTCTGCAGGCGCCACATGGCGGCGTAGCGGCCTTCCTTCTGGAGCAGGTCCGCGTGGCTTCCGCTCTCCACGATGCGGCCCGCCTCCACCACGTGGATGACGTCCGCGCTCGTCACCGTGGACAGCCGGTGCGCGATGACCAGCGCCGTCCTGCCGGGGAGCACCTTCGCCAGCGCGGCCTGCACCTCGCGCTCGTTCTCTGGATCCAGGCTGCTGGTCGCTTCGTCCAGCACCATCACCGGGGCCTTGGACAGGACCGCCCTCGCGATGCACAGGCGCTGGCGCTGACCTCCGCTCAGGATGACGCCTCGCTCTCCGATGCGCGTGTCGTAGCCCTGGGGCAGGCCCTGGATGAAGGCGTCCGCGTTCGCCACCTTCGCCGCGGCCTCCACTTCCTCTTTCGTCGCTTCGGGCCTCGCGTGCCTCAGGTTCTCCAGCACGGTGCCGTGGAAGAGCAGCGGTTCCTGCGTCACCAGCGCGAACTGACTCCGGACGCTCGCCGCCGTGTACGTGTCCGCGTCCACGCCATCGAGGAGGATGCGCCCCTGCTGGGGACGCTCGAAGCGCAGCAGCAGCGACGTCACCGTGCTCTTGCCGCCTCCACTGCCTCCCACCAGCGCCGCCACCTGCCCCACCTTCAGGTCCAGGGTCAGCCCGTCCAACGCTCGGCGCTCGCCGTAGAAGAAGCGCACGCCCTCCATGCGCAGCGACTCACGCAGCGCTGGCGCCGGCCCCGCGCCGGAGGCGTCCTCCACGGGGTGCTTCAGGTCGAGCAGCGCGAAGAGGCGCTCTCCCGCCGCTCCCGCCTGCACCGCGAACTGCGTCACCCGGCCCAGGTCCTTCACCGGCTGGTACACGAGGATGACCGCCGTGAGCAGCGACAAGAGCGCTTCTGGCTCCATCGCTCGCGTCGCCGCCGCGTACCCCAGCGCTCCCGCGAGCGCCGCCGCGGCGAGCACCTCCATCAACCCCGGCACACCTCCTCGCGCCCAGGCCGCGCCCACCACCGCTTCCTCGTGGGCCCTCGCGTAGGACTCGAAGCGCGCCAGCTCCGCCTCCTGGCCGTTGAAGGCCTGGATGGTGCGCAGGCCCCCCAGCCCTTCGTGCAGTTGGCCCGCGAGCTGGCCCAGGTGGGCCTGCCCTTCTCGCGTTCCCTTCAGCACCTTGCGCGTCAGCCTCGATGCGGGCAGCGCCGCCAGCGGAATCACCGCCAGCATCAGCCCTCCGAGCATCGGGCTCATCGCCAGCGCCACTCCCGCGAGCACCAGCACCTGAATGGTGTCTCGCAGGTACGAACCCACCGTGTACATGGCGGCCAGCTCCACGGCCATCACGTCTGAGGAGAAGCGGCTGAGCAGATCTCCCGTCCGCTCCTTCGACAGCTGCGACGGCGACAGCGCCGTGAGCCGCAGGAACAGGTCGCGCCGCAGGTCCTTCACCACGCGCTGCGCGAACAGGCCCATGAAGTAGAACTGGCCCAGGTACCCCACGCCCTTCACCGCGCCCACGCACAGCACCAGCACCGGGAAGCCCCAGAGCGCTGCCTCGCGCGGCAGGTTCGCCAGCCAGGGCACCCGGTGCGCGCTCGCGAAGCCCTCCTCGCCTCCCGACAACAGGAAGCGCAGCGCCGGGCCCAGCAGGTACGCGTACGCGCCCGTCGCGAGCCCCAACACCGCCATGCACGCGAAGGCCAGGACGAGGATTCCCGCGTGCGGTTTCGCGTAGCGGAGCAGCCGCCAGAGCGCGTGATGCATGACTACTTCACCACCTTCTGCAACGCCGCCCTCGCGAGCACCGAATACGGGTTCAGCTCCAGCACCTTCATCAACTTCTTGCGCGCGAGCGGCACGTCGTCCAGGTCGATTTCGATGATGGCCGCGATGATCTGCGCCCGCTCCAGGTACGGATCCAACGTCAGCGCTTGCTTGAGCACCTTGCGCGCCGCGAGCGCCCGCTGCATCAACGGCCCGGGCGAACCCCGGTACTTCGCCCAGGCGAGGTACGAGTAGTACTCGGGCTCACCGCCGTTGAGCGACACCGCCTCCTCGAAGCCCTGGATGGCCGCCTTGTAGTCGCCCCGCTTCATCGCGGACTCGCCCCGGCGCAGTGCCAGCTCCGCGTCCACGTTGATGGCGGTCGCGCGGCCCACCACCTCCTGCCGGCTGAAGAAATACTGGAGATAGGCGCGGCGCTTCTCATCCACGCTCAGCACGCGGTACGCCGCTGACAGCTTCTCCTGCACCTGCTCCAACAGATCGCGCAGGTCGGAGAGGTCGAACTCCGCGTAGGTGTCCGGGTGAAAGCGCATCGCCGTCTCGTGGTACGCGCGCTCCACCGCCTCCTTGTCCGCCGCGAGGTCCAACCCCAGCCCGCCGAAGTAGCTGCGCGTGATGATGCGCACCGCTTCCTCGCGCAGCGCCGCCGCTGTCTCCGCGGGCAGGCTCTTGCGCTTGCGCGGCGCGATGACGTCCGGCACCGCCGCCGCGCTCAACACGTCTGTCCCCGTGGCCACCGGCGTCGCGGAGAACGTCACCCCGCCCGTCAGCTTGAGGAACCACAGCAGCGTGTACGCCGCCCGCAGCTCCGCGCGCCCGTGCGCCAGCAGGTCCTTGAGCACGATGCGGCCGTTCACCTGCATGGCCAGCTTGATGTCCTCCGTGTCCAGCGCCATCGACTGGAGGTCCCGGCCGAAGTCCGCCGAGCGCACCGGGTACTCGTTCAGGTGCGCCTTGAGCGCGTTCGCCACCACCCGCAGGGGCATGCGCCTGCGCGCGGCCTCCAGCAGCGGGGCCAGGGCGGGCTGATCCACGGAGGCCACTTCGGAGGAGAACTCGTCGCCCGCGTAGAACGCGTACCGGCCCTCGCGCATGGCCAGCACGCGCCCGAGCCGGTCCCGGGTGAAGTCGCGCAGAAGTGCCAGCAGGTCTTCGCCCACCGCCTCCACGCCCACGTCCGCCAGCGCCGCGCCGATGCGCAGGCCGGAGGCGAGCGACTCCACCACCGGCTGCTCCTGCGCCTCCGTGAGGACCCGACGCTCGCGCAGGAAGCGTGGCAGCGCGTCCTCCTTCGCGGAGGAGTCGAAGTTCACCGGCCCGCCTCGCAGGAAGAACACCCGGCGCGACAGACCCTTGAGGGCCACCACCAGCACGCCGTCACGGCGCAGCCGGTAGAGCGAATGCAGGAGCGCCGGCAGCGGGAAGGCCTTCAGGTCCCCCGCCGCCACCGCGGGCCTCGACAGCGTGGCGGACAGGCCCGTGAGCGTGATGGCCTGCGCGGCCTTCACCAGTGCCTCCAGGCGAGGCACCAGCTCGCCCGGCTTGAGCGGATCCGGGATGTACGCGTTGACCTTCAGGTCCAGCACCGAGCTCACGCCCTTCGCGCGGCCCAGGTGCCCCTTGTCGATGGCCACGATGGGCACACGCCCACCCTGGCTGTGCCCTCGGATGAGGTGCACGACGTGCTGTCCCTCCACTCGCGGAAGGTCCACGCCCAGCACCACCACGTCCGGGTTGTCCGCCGAGAAGTGCTCCAACGCCATCACGGCGTCATTCACCGCCCGAACGGTGTACCCGGCCTGCGAGAGCAAGCCCGTCAGGTGCTCCAGGGTCGGGGGGTGGCTCTCAGCGAGCAGAAGCGTCTTCAAGGGGGCCGCAGTCTACAACCTCCCTCCCTCCGCGCATCAGCTACGATGAGGGTCTTGCCTCCCATGACGCAGCCATCCTCCCCCCGCATCCTCGTCGTGGCCGGCGAGGCCTCCGGCGACACCCACGCCTCGGAGCTCGTCGCCGCACTCCAGGCCCTGCGCCCCGACCTCACCTTCTTCGGCATGGGAGGCGCCCGGCTGGCCGCCCGGGGGGTGGAGCTCATCCACGACGCCCGCGAAGTGTCCGTCATGGGCATCACCGAGGTGCTCCCCCGTATCCCCCGCATCCTGCGGATCATGAAGGACCTGGCCCAGGCCGCCGAGGAGCGCCGTCCCGTCTGCGCCATCCTGGTGGACATCCCGGACTTCAATCTGCGCCTGGCCAAGAAGCTCAAGGCCCTGGGCATCCCCGTGGCCTACTACGTGTCCCCGATGATCTGGGCCTGGCGCCGGGGCCGCGTGCGCACCATCCAGCGGCTGGTGGACCGGATGCTCTGCATCCTGCCCTTCGAGGAGGACTTCTACCGGGAGGCCGGGGTGCCCGCACGCTACGTGGGAAGTCCCGTGCTGGAGCAGATGCCCAAGGCCGCCAGCGCCCTCGAGTTCCGGCAGCGCCTGGGCCTGTCCCAGGACGCGCCCACGCTCGCGCTGCTGCCCGGCAGCCGGATGAGTGAGATTCGCCGCATCCTGCCCACCCTCGTCCGGGCCGCGAAGCAGCTGGCCTCCGAGCGGCCGGGGCTCCAGGTGGTGGTGCCGGTGGCGCCCACCATCGCCAAGGAGGAAATCCTCTCCCGCTTCGAGGGCAGCGGCGTGACGCCGGTGCTGGTGGACGGGCGCGCCCCGGAGGTGGTGGGCGCGAGCGACGCCGCGGTGGTGGCCTCCGGCACGGCGGTGCTGGAAGCGGGGCTGATGGAGCGTCCGCTCGTCGTCGTGTACCGCGTGTCGCTGGTGACGTATTGGGTGGGCCGGCTGATGCTGAAGGTGGCCTTCGTGTCGCTCATCAACCTGCTGGCGGGCCGGCGCGTGGTGCCGGAGCTGCTCCAGGGGGAGATGACCCCGGAGAACATCGCCTCCGAGGTGCGGCGCGTGTGGCTGCCGGGTGAGCCCCGCGACGCCATGGTCCAGGGCCTGGCCGAGGTGCGCGGACGCCTGGGTGAGGTGGGAGCCGCCCACCGCGCGGCCCAGACGGTGCTGGAGCTGTTGCCCCCGCGCCATGTCTCCTGACCCGGAGAACCGACCGGGTTGGCGTCGGGAGTGCTGTTCCAGCGCCGGGTTTGGGGTATGTCCGCCGGGTCATGAACCGTGCGCTGGTCTGCATCCCCACCTACAACGAGCGGGACAACATCGGCCCCATCACCCAGGCGGTGCTGGCGGCGGACCCCCGTGTGGACATCCTCGTCGTCGACGACAACTCGCCCGACGGGACGGGACAGCTCGCGGATGAGCTGGCCGCGAAGGACCCGCGCGTGCGCGTGCTCCACCGCGAGAAGAAGGAGGGCCTGGGCCGTGCGTACCTGGCCGCCTTCCGGTGGGCCCTGGCCGAGGGCTACACGTACATCCTGGAGATGGACGCGGACTTCAGCCACGACCCGCGCTACCTGCCCACCTTCATGGACGCCGCGGAAGGCGGCGCGGACCTGGTGCTGGGTTCGCGCTACGTGGATGGCGGCGGCACGGTGAACTGGGGCGTGGGCCGGAAGATCATCAGCCGCGGCGGTTCGCTCTACGCGCGCAGCATCCTGGGCGTGGACGTGCGCGACCTCACCGGCGGCTTCAAGTGCTTCAACCGCCGCGTGCTGGAGAGCATCAACCTGGATGAGGTGCGCAGCACCGGGTACGCGTTCCAGATTGAGCTGACCTACCGCACCCTGCGCAAGGGCTTCACCGTGCGCGAGGTCCCCATCGTGTTCGAGGACCGGCGCGTGGGGCACTCGAAAATGAACAAGAAGATCTTCGTCGAAGCGCTGGGCATGGTCTGGAAGCTGCGCTTCACGGTCTAAAGCGCCATGTCGATGTCCGCCATGGTGTCCACCTTCCTCGTGTCGCTGTCCGCCATCTTCTTCGTGGTGGACCCGATTGGCGTCGTGCCGCTGTTCCTGGCGATGACGGCGGGGGACACCAAGCAGCAGATTCGCAGCACCGCCCTGCGCGCCTGCCTGGTGGCGTGCGGGATGATGCTGTTCTTCGCCGTCTTCGGCCGCGTCATCTTCCAGGTGTTCGCCGTGTCGCTGGGCGCCTTCCGCGTGGCGGGCGGCATCCTGCTGCTGATTACGTCCCTGGACATGCTGCGCGCCCGTCCGTCCTCCACGCGCACCAGCCCCACGGAAGAAGAAGAAGGCGTGGTGAAGGAGGACGTGGCCATCGTCCCGCTGGCCATTCCGCTGCTCGCGGGGCCGGGCGCCATCGCCACCGCCATGGTGCTGATGGCGCGCTCCGGGACGTCCTTCGTCTCCGCGCTGCCGGTGGTCGCGGCGGTGGTGCTGACCTTCACCGTGACCTACTTCATCCTCAACGCGTCCAGCCTGGTGCAGCGGGTGCTGCGTCAGTCCGGCGTCGCCATCCTGGAGCGTGTGTCAGGCCTCATCCTGGCCGCCATCGCGGTGCAGTTCATCGCGGACGGGGCGAAGGACCTGCTCAAATAGCGTCCGCGCCCGCCACCCACACGGCGCCGTCCTTGCGCACGGTGCCCTGGGGACGGCCGTCCATGGTGAGGCGGTCCGGGCTGGAGCGCTGCGCGTCGTACGCGTAGCCGCCCTGGACCTCCTGCAGGTACACCACCACGGCGTCCACGACGTTCTCCTGCACGACCTTGAACGACTCGTTCGCGCACTGGGTGTCGCCGGTGAAGAAGCGCTCCAGCGTGGCCTCCTCCGGGTGGCGCACGTAGACGACCACGGGGGCCCTCTCCTCCTTGCCCTCGGCGACGAACTTCTGGATGGCCTTCGCGGGCGCGGGCTGGCGCATCAGCGCCTGGAGGAGCGTGCACTTCTCGTCCTCGGCCTGCACGCGCTGCTCAAGGGGGACGGAGTGCGCGCAGCCCACCGTCCCCAAGAAGCCCAGGCCCGCCACGGCGAGCGCCCAACGGATGCGAGCAAGTTCCACCATGTGACACCTCAAGGCTTGCGCCAGCGAGGGGCGAAGGGCGCGTTCGTCAGGGACGGGTCCTCCACCGCGATGATGTATTCGGCGCGGCGGTTGCCCGCCTCCGCCGTCTCGTCCGGCGTGGGCACCGCCGGGGACTGCTCACCAAAGCCCTCGTAGAACACTGGTACCTTCAGGCCGCGTTGGCGGAAGTAGGTCGCGATGCTCTTCGCCCGCTTGAGCGAAAGCTCGCGGTTGTCGTTCGTGCTGCCCACCGTGTCGGTGTGCCCGAGCACGTACAGGCGCAGCGACGCCCAGCGGCCATACTTATTCAACGCCTCCGTGATGCTCTTGTAGCTGGCGTCCAGCTTGCCCTTCTCCGCCGAGGGAACGTCCGAGCGGCCGGAGGCGAAGGTCACCTCCTCGTGCGGGATGTCCACCTGCCAAGGGTAGAGGTCCACGCCCGTGTAGAAGTCGGAGGTGTCGTAGGCCCTCAGGCGGATGTGCATCACCTTGCCCTCCGCCGGCAGCCACTTCACTTCCAACGGCGTGCCCGCGGGCGCGCCCTTGAAGTCCACGTCGCCTGCGAAGGCCGTCTTGCCGGTGTCCATCTTCACCGTGACTTCCGTCTTCGCGGCCGGGCGCGACAGCGTGAAGCGCAGCTTGCGCCCGGGCACGTCCACGTCCTCCGGGCGAACCTCCAGCTTCAGCGGGCCGTTGAGCTCCGTGTCGAACGAGAGAGGCATGGAGCCCGGCTCCGCCCCGCCCGGGAACCGCACGGTGAGCTCGCCCTCGTAGTGGAACTTCCCTTCCGGCTGCTCCAGGGCGAGGCGGCGGGTGATGCCCGGCTTGCCGCCCCCCTTGAGCTCCACCGCCTTGCCGTCGCTGCGCTTGAGCTTCACCTCGAAGCCGTCGATGGGCTCTTCGATGTGGATGACCAGCGTGGGCACGCCTTCACCCAGCGCCGCCTTGCCCTCCAGCGATACCCGGATGGCCTCCGCGGAGGCGGTGAGCGGCAGGCCCAGCAGGGCCAAGAGAGGTAGGAGTCGAACGGACATGCGGCGTCAACCTCGGCGTCGCGGGGGAGGTGGGGAGGCAACTCCAGCCCGGGGGAACGGATTCCCGCCGAAGCCTACCGCACGCCCACCAGGGTGATGCCTCGCGCGGTGGCCCCCGCGAAGAGTGCGGGTGCGTCCAACAGCACCGTGCGCCCTACCTCCAGCGCCAGCACCCGGGCGCCCACCTCCGCCATGACCTCCAGCGTCCGGGGCCCCACGGCGGGCAAGTCAAAGCGCAGATCCTGCTCCGGCTTGCAGCGCTTCACCACCACCGCGCCCGGGCCGCCCAGCTTCGCGCCCCGGCGGATGGTCTCGTCGGTGCCCTCCACGGCCTCCAGCGCGAGCACGTGGCCGTCACGCACCACCACCGTCTGGCCCACGTCCGCCTGCCCCAGGAGCACCGCCACCTCGCGGCCCAGGGCCACGTCCTTCTCCTGCGCGGGCTTGAGCGTGGGGCCCGCCAGGTGCCCTTCGGGGCACAGCACCTCGCCCAGGAAGTCCGTGG
The DNA here is from genome assembly GCF_003986945.1 of Corallococcus sp. AB018. NCBI lineage: Bacteria > Pseudomonadati > Myxococcota > Myxococcia > Myxococcales > Myxococcaceae > Corallococcus > Corallococcus sp. AB018. Next base: position 19,505 of record NZ_RAWR01000076.1, read on the forward strand.
GCGCGATGATGGTGATGCCCTGGGATTCGAAGTCCGCGGCCACGGCGCGCAGGAGCGCGTCGTCCCGGAAGCTGCGCAGGCGGGAGATGATGCGCACCGCGCCCAGGTCCGGCCGGGCCTCCGTGAGCGCGCGCACGCGGCCGATGCCGCCCGCCATGGCCGCCCGGGTAACGCCCGCCTGGCGGAAGACCTTCTGGATGCGGCCCACCTGCCCCACGCGCACCCAGGCGAAGTGGCCGACCTCCTGCTCCAGCGCCGGGTCCGTCTCTCCCCGGTGCGCGGCCACCACGACCTCCAGGCCGCGCGCACGGGCGGCCCGCGCGAAGAGGAAGGGAAGCTGGCCGTTACCGGCGATGAGCCCGATGCGCTCCACCCACTCCCCTCCGTTCCCTCGTGAAGAGGCCTAGCGCGTGACGCCGCGCTTGCTCGTCTCCACGAACCGCACCAGGTGCTCCACTTCCGGGTGGCTGGAGAGCTCCCCGCGAAGCTGCGCGAGCGCATCCTGAAGCCCCAGCTTGGAGCGGAAGAGGATGCGGTAGGCCTCCTTCACGCGGCCAATCTGCTCCTCGGTGAAGCCGCCGCGCTCCAGGCCCACGGTGTTGAGGCCCACCAGCGTGGCCCGGTCGCCCTGCACGGTGCAGTACGGGGGCACGTCCATGGTGACCATGGAGCCGCCGGAGATGAACGCGTAGCGCCCCAGCCGGGTGAACTGGTGCACCGCGACGAGGCCCGAAATCTTCACCGCGTCCTCCACCACCACGTGGCCCGCGAGCGCGGCCCCGTTGGCGAGGAGGACTTCATTGCCCACGACGCAGTCGTGCGCGATGTGGCTGTTGGCGAGCAGCAGGTTGCGGTGGCCCAGGCGCGTGGCGCCACCGCCGGCCACCGTGCCCAGGTTCACCGTGACGAACTCACGGATTTGATTCTCGTCGCCAATGACGAGCTCCGTGTCCTCGCCCGCGTACTTCAGGTCCTGGGGCGCCGCGCCCACGGAACAGAACTGGAAGAGGTGGTTGCGCTCCCCCAACGTGGTGCGGCCCTCGATGACGACGTGCGGCCCGATGCGGGTGCCCGCGCCAATGACGACATGGGGCCCGATGACCGAGAACGGCCCCACCTCCACGGTGTCGTGGAGCCGGGCTCCCGGATGGACGACCGCGGTGGGATGAACCTGCGCCATGTCCTTCTCTCCTCAGCAGCGCGAATGACGCGCCCTACGGCGCCGCGCTCTCGTCGCCCTTGGCGGCCTTGTTCTTGTCCACCACGGTGGCGAGGAACTCCCCTTCCGCCACCCTGGCGCCATCCACCGACGCCACACCCTTCGTCTTCCAGATGGCGCCCTTGTGGCGGATGACTTCAATGTCCAACTGGAGCCGGTCCCCGGGCACCACCGGCTTGCGGAAGCGCGCGTTGTCCACGCCCATCAAGTACGTGACGAGCCGCGTCGGGTCCATGGCTTCCGTCTTATACGCAAGGATGGCCGTGGCCTGGGCGAGCGCCTCAAGGATCAGCACGCCCGGCATCACCGGGTGCCCCGGGAAGTGGCCGTTGAAGAAGGGCTCGTTGATGGTGACGTTCTTGTAGGCCGTGAGCTTCTGGCCCGGCACGATTTCCACCACCCGGTCCACCAGGAGGAACGGGTAGCGGTGCGGCAGCAGCGCCTGGATCTCGCCAATGTCCATCATCCGCCCTTCTCCTTCTCCAACAGCTCCACCCTCTTGCGAAGGGCGCGCACTTCCTTGAGCAGGTCCGCCAGCTGCCCCGACGCGGCGCTGGCGCGCAGCCATTCCTTGTGGGGGATGGCGGGGCTGCCACTGACGACCTGCCCGTCCGGAACATCATGGGCGACGCCCGACTGCGCGCCCACCTTGGCCAGGTCTCCCACGCGGATGTGGCCCACCACGCCCACCTGCCCCGCGAGCACCACGCCGGTGCCCACCTCCGCCGAACCCGAAACGCCCGCCTGCGCGCAGATGAGCGACAGCGGGCCCACGCGCACGTTGTGGGCGATCTGAACCAGGTTGTCGAGCTTCGTCCCCTGGCCCACCACCGTTTCACCCACCGTCGCGCGGTCGATGCAGGTGCAGGCGCCGACTTCCACGTCGTCCTCAATGCGGACGATGCCCACCTGGGGAATCTTGAAGTGGCGGGGGCCGTCCTCGCCCTCCGCGTCGAACGCGAAGCCGAAGCCGTCCGCGCCCACCACCGACGAGGCGTGGAGGATGACGCGCGAGCCCACCACGCAGTTCTCGCGCACCGTGGCGTGCGGGTAGAGCACGCAGTCGTCGCCGACGCGCGCGCCTTCACCCACGTAGGCCCCGGAGTGCAGCACCGTGCGGGCGCCGACGTGGGCGCCCTTCTCCACCACCGCCCCGGCCTTCACCGTGGCCTCCGGGTGCACCGTGGCCTCCGGGTGCACGTGGGCCGCCGGGTGGATGCCCGCGGCGGGCCGCGTGGCCGGGTGGAACAGGGCGAGGAGCTTCGCGTAGGCCAGGTGAGGGTTGGGCACCCGCACCAGGGCCACGCCGTCGCGAGCGGTGGCATCCATCCCCACCAGCACCGCCGAGGCGCGGGTGGCCTCGAACTGCTTGCGGTAGCGGGGGTTGCCGTAGAACGACACCTCCCCCGGGACTGCCTCCTCCAGGCCGTTCAGGCCATGGACGAGCAGTCCGGGGTCGCCGAGGAGCTCACCCCGGACGTGGGTGGCGATGTCCCCCAGCCGGTGCGCGTTGGATGCGGATGGCACGGGGGTGTCCAACGCCTACTTCTTGACCGGGGCGTCCTTGGCCGCCGGCGCGGGCTTCTTGGAGGCGCTGTTGTTGTAGCTGCGCACGACCTCGTTGGAGATGTCGTACTGGGACAGCGCGAAGACGATGCCGGAGTCGCGCTTGTCCAGCACCATGCCCAGGCCGTCCCGCTCCGCGATGGAAGCGATGACCTGGTCGATGCGGTTGACGATGGGCTCCATCTCCTGGCGCTCCTTGTTGGCGGCCTCGGCGCGGCTGCGCTCGTACTTCTGCGCCAGCTCCATCACCTTCTTCTGGAGCTCGGTGGCCTTCTGGGTGCGCGTGGCTTCGCTCATGGCGCTGGCCTGCTTGTCCAGGGTGTCCTTCTCCTTGCGGAGCGTCTCCTGCTCCTTGTCGATCTCCTTCTGGCGGTCCTCCAGCCACTTCTGGAGACGGGCCTTGGCGGCCTTGCCGTCATCCACCTCCAGCAGCACGCGCTGCAGGTCGACGTAGGCCACCTTGAGCTCGGCGGCCGAAGCGGCAACCGGGAGGGCGAGCGACAGGACAGCGGCGGCGGCCGCCAGGGTGCTTCGAAGCGACATGGGTCAAGGCTCCTCGGAAAGGGTGCTGCAGGCTCCGACGTCCGCCATCCCGGCCTGTTCACTTCCGCCCGGGTAGGGCGGAGAAGGACGTACCGGGAAGGCCTTGGGGTCAATGCCTATCAGAAGAAGTTACCGATCGTGAACTCGAACAGGATGGAGTCGTCCGACGGCCGCTTGGTCAGCGGGATTCCCCACTCGAAGCGCAGGGGTCCGATGGGCGAGAACCAGCGGAAGCCGAAGCCCGCCGCGTGGAAGAGGCCCAGGGGCAGCTTGTCCTGCCGGTCCTCGAAGAACTTCTCGTTTGAGCCGAAGGCATTGCCGGCGTCGTAGAAGAGCACGCCGCGCAGGCCGGCCTTCTCGAAGATGGGGAACTCCAGCTCGAAGTTGAAGATGAGCTGCTTGTTGCCGCCCACCCGGAACTCGGTGACGTTGGCGTCCGGGTTGTCCGCGCGCGGCACCAGCAGCGTGGGGCTGATGCTGCGCAGGTAGTAACCGCGGATCGTGTTGATGCCGCCCACGTAATAGAGCTCGCTGATGGGCAGCGGCTTGCTGGAGTCCAGCTGCTGCACGTAGCCCATCGTGGCGTTCGTCTTGAAGACGAAGCCCAGCGGCAGGGGGAAGTACAGGCGCGAGTAGGCGGTGTAGCGGTTGAAGAGGAACGTGCCGCCCAGGAACGAGGGCGCCGTCTCCACCGAGCCGTAGTGGATGAAGCCGCGCGACGGGAAGAGGCGGTTGTCGCGCCGGTCGAAGGACACGGACAGGCGCAGCGCGCTGGTGACGCCGGACTGGAACTGGTTGGCGAGCAGCACCGCGCCAATGCCCTGCCCCGCCTGCACGTCCACGTACTCACGCGAGTAGCCGACCGTGGCGAGCACGTCGTCCACCAGCTGGCGGCCCAGGGAGATGGTGCCGCCCGTGGAGTTGCGGATGAAGCCTTCGTAGTCCGCCTGCACGCGGAAGAACTCCGCAGACAGGAGGTAGTTCGTGTCCAGGAAGTACGGGTCGTAGAACGACAGCTGGACGAGCGAGCGCAGGCCCGAGATCTGGGCGGACGCGGACACGCTCTGGCCCCAGCCGAGGAAGTTGTTCTGCGACACCTGGGCCGTGAAGATGAAGTTCTCCACGTTGGAGAAGCCGAGGCCCACCTGGAAGGTGCCCGTGGCCTTCTCCTTCACCTCCACCTGCAACACGATGGCGTTGTCGGTGCTGCCCGGGTGCTGGGTGATTTCGACGGTCTCGAAGAAGCCCAGCGCGGTGACGCGCTCGCGGCTGCGCTTCACGCCGGTGCCGTTGTAGAGCTCGCCTTCGTAGACGCGCAGCTCGCGGCGGATGACCTTGTCGCGCGTCTTGGTGTTGCCGACGACGTCGATGCGCTCGATGTTGACGAGCGGGCCCTTCTGGATGTCGAAGGTGAGGTCCACCGTCCGGTCTTCCGCGTTCACGGAGGTGACGGGGTTGATGTTGGCGTACGCGTACCCCTTGTCGAAGTACACGTCGGAGATGGCGGAGATGTCCGTGGAGAGCTGGCCGCGGTTGAAGCGCTCCTTGGGGCGCGACTTCATCAGCCGCAGCAGCTCTTCCGGCGGGCGCTCCAGGTCGCCCGCGAAGTCGATCTTCCCGATGTCGTACGACTCACCCTCGGTGATGTGCAGGGTGATGTAGATGTCGCGCTTGTCCGCGGACAGCTGCACGGTGGGCTTGTCCACGCGCACGTTGATGAAGCCGCGGTCGTAGTAGGCGATCTGGATGACGGCGAGGTCGCGCTGGAAGGCCTCTTCGCGGTAGGTGCCCTCGCCGGTGAAGAAGGACAGGAAGCCGCCCTCCTTCGTGATCATGGTCGCCTTGAGCTCCTCCGGGGACACCTTCTCCGCGCCCTGGAGGATGATCTGCTTCACCATCACCTTCGAGTGCTCGTTGATGATGTAGACGACGGTGACCGCGGCGCCGCCTTCGACCGGCTCCAGCTTGTAGGTCACCTCCGCCAGGAAGTAGCCCTTCTCGACGTACTTCTCCTGGATCTTCTTCTGCGTGGCGCGCACGGCCTCGATGTCGAGGATGGTGCCGACCTTGAGATCCAGCTGCTCCTTCAGGTCCTCCGCGTTGAGCTCCTCGTTGCCCTGGAGCGCCACGGCGCGGATGGTGGGCCGCTCCGACACGCGCACCACGTACGCGATGCCGTTGGCCAGGCGCTGCGCGAGCAGCTGCACGTCCGTGAAGTAGCCCAGGGCCCAGATGGCGCGGAGGTCCTCCGCGGAGCGGGTGAGCGCGTCACCGACCTGGGTGCGCATGGCGCGGCGGACGGCCTCCGACTCCACGCGGCGGTTGCCCTCGATGCGGATCTCCACCACGCGATCCGAGGGGGAGACGTTGGTGTCCTCGTCGTCCGGAGAGGACGCCAGCGGCGCGTCCGCGCCCGAGGGAGGGCCCCCATCCGGAGGCGATACGGGCGTGGCGGCGGGAGTGGACGGGGGGAGGACGACGGGCGAACCCGCGTCGACGTCCACCTGGGCGTAGGCAGCAACGGGCCCAAACGCCCACAGGGCGACCGCCAGCAGCGGGAGCAATGACTTGCGCAGAACGGTGAGCCTCAAGTGCAGTCCGGCCAGGAAAAGGCGGGGCAATGTACGGGATGGGGGGAGGGCCCCTCAATCCAAAAGCGCGCGGCCATCAGGCCTCCGACACCTGCCCGCCGGCCAGTCTCAGACGGCGGGGCATGGAGCGAGCAAGCGTCTCGTTGTGCGTGACGACGACGGCGGTGATTCCCAGGTCCCGGTTCACTTCCCGGAGCAGCTGGTGGATACCCTCGCCTGTCGTGGGATCCAGGTTGCCCGTGGGTTCGTCCGCGAGCAGCACCGCGGGCTTGAGCACCAGCGCGCGCGCCAGGGCCACGCGCTGGGCCTCGCCGCCGGACAGCTCACCGGGGCGGTGGTCCACGCGGCTGCCCAGGCCCACGCGCTCCAGGAGCTCACGGGCGTAGGCGTAGGCGGGGGTGCGGTCCTTGCGCTGGATGAGCGCGGGCATGGCCACGTTCTCCAGCGCGGTGAACTCCGGCAACAGGTAGTGGCTCTGGAAGACGAAGCCGATGGTGCGGTTGCGGAACTCGGCGATCTCCGCGTCGTTCATGGAGAAGACGGACTTGCCGTCGAAGAGGACTTCACCGGCGGCGGGGGCGTCCAGCGTGCCCAGCACGTGCAGGAAGGTGCTCTTTCCCGCGCCGGACGCGCCAATCATGGAGACGAGCTCGCCGGCGTTGATGTCCAGGGACACGTCGCGCAGCACGTCAATGCGCTTGCCGTGCAGGAAGTAGCTCTTGAAGACGTTGCGGATGGACAACAGCGCCATGGCTACTCCGCCTTCAGACCTTCCACCGGTTCCACGCTGCTCGCCTTGAGGGCCGGGTAGATGGACGCCAGGTAGGTGACGAGCACCGCGATGATCACCGCCAGCGCTGTCTGCACCGGTTCGATGCGCACCGGCAGCGCGGGGATGTAATAGACCTCCGGATCCAGCTTGATGCCGACCTTCTCGATGAAGAGGCACCACGCGAGGCCGGAGAACAGGCCCAGCACGCCGCCGGCCACGCCAATCTGGAGCCCTTCGGCGAGGAAGATCTTCACGATGCCGCCGTCCGGGACGCCCAGCGCCTTGAGGACGGAGATCTCCTTCCGTTTCTCCAGCACCAGCATGATGACCGTGGCGACGATGAGGCCCGCGGCGACGATGATGATGATGGACAGGATGATGCCCATCACCAGCTTCTCCAGGCGCAGCGCGGAGAAGAGGTTCTTGTTCATCTCGCCCCAGTCGCGCGCGCGGTAGGGGTAGCCGCCCAGCACGCGCACCACCTGGTTGGCGATGCGGCGCGCGTCGTCGATGTCCGCCACCTTCAGTTCAATGCCGGTGGCGCCCTTCACGGCGAAGAAGTCCTGCGCTTCCTTGAGCAGGATGTAGACGAACTTGGAGTCGTACTCGTACATGCCCGAGTAGAAGACGCCCGCCACCCGGAACGCGCGGCTCTTGGGGATGGGACCGGACGGCCCCAGCTCCGTGCCCAGCGGGGACACCACGTTCACCCGGTCCCCCACCACCACGCGCAGCGAGGCCGCCAGCTCCCGGCCGATGATGATGCCCGGCAGCACCGTGGGCTTCGCGGGCTTGGAGGGCTTGCCAATGATGGGGTCCTCCTCCTCGGCGTCCTTCTTGCCTTCCGCGTCCTCCACCGCGCTGCTGGGGAGGATCTTCGCGGGCTGCTCCAGGTGGCCCAGGTCGCCACCGGGCAGGATGTTCTGCGGCAGGTCCGTCACCGAGCCGACCGTGTTCGGGTCGATGCCCTTGATGATGACGCCGTCGACGTTGCCCTCCGAGGCAATCATCACCTGGTTGATGATGAAGGGCGTCTGGCCCACGACGCCGGGCACGCGTTTCACCTGCTGCATCACCTTGTCGTAGTCCGGCAAATCGCCGGCGTAGCGCGACACCACCGCGTGCGCGTTGGTGCCGAGAATCTTCTGCTGGAGGTCGGCCTCGAAGCCGCTCATCACGCTGAGCACGATGATGAGCGCCATCACGCCCACGCCCACGCCGCCCACGGACAGCGCGGTCATCATCATGGTGGGCGACTGCTCATGCAGCTTCATGCGGTGCTGCGCGGACGCGGCCGCGAGCGGATCCGCCAGGCCCAGGGACTTCACGCGCGTGCGCTCCACGGCGGCTTCCGCCCCGCGGATGATGAAGTAGACGATGAGCGGCGGGACGATGCCGAACATCAGCACCGCGAGCGCGCCCAACAGCAGCGACGGGCGGAACACCGCCACGTGCCGGCGCGCGACGAAGAGCTCGAAGCCCAGCCGCAGGTCCACCCGGCCGCTGCCCGCCGCGATGAAGCCCGTGTTGATGCCCAGCACGAGCGCCAGCACCAGCGCGGCGAAGACGAGCCAGTACGCCAGCTCCGGCCGGCCGATGAGCCCCGCGACGTACGTCACCTCGCGCAGCCGGTAGCCCAGCGCCAGTTGCAGCGACGGCACACGCTCCATCAGCGACAGGAGGATGGGCACCGGCAGGCCCAGGTAGAACACGCCGATGGTGGCTTCCGGGAACGACAGCCGCTGCGCCCGGGACGCGCCCACGAAGCCGGACGCGAACGCCACGCCCATGCTCACGATGAAGGCGATGGCGAAGGCGATGGTGGGAGGCAGCGACAGGCCTCCGCTCGCCTCGCGCGCCGCGCCGCCCAGGTCGGACGGCACGCCGCTGGAGAGCACGGTCTGGAGCAGCAGCAGCGCAAGCTCCGCCAGCAGGATGCCGCCGCCGTAGGCGCCCAGTGTGCTCCAGTAGAAGTCCCGGTAGCGCGCCAGGCGCGGGTACAGGGGCGCACCCGCGGCGGGGCTGGGCCCCTCACCGGAGGCCGGCGCGCGGCGGATGCCGGCGGCGATGAGGCCCCAGCCGGCCAGCCAGACGAGCGTCCCGGCCACCAGGGCCTTGGGGCCGGCCACGGCCGTGGCCTTCTGGGCGCCCAGGGCGAGCGCCCCGGCGTCGAAGGACTGGACGAGCCCGCCCCACCCCACGAAGGAGAGGCCCAGGGCGCCGGCCACCTCGGCCCACGCCTCGGACTCGGAGATGGCCACCCCCAGGAGGATGGCTCCCACGAGGGCCACGAGGGCGCCGGCCCACAGGAGGGGCCAGCGATAATCGGTCTGCCGTTCGGCGGGGTGCACGAGGCCTCGTGGCTACTTCGCCAGCGGCTTGAGGAGGGGGAAGAGAATCACGTCACGAATGCTGGCGGCGTCCGTGAACAACATGGCGACGCGATCAATCCCGATGCCTTCACCGGCCGTGGGCGGCATGCCGTGTTCGAGGGCGCGGATGTAGTCCTCGTCGTAGTCCATGGTCTCCTGCTGGCCCCGCTGCTTCGCGTCCAGCTGGGCCTGGAAGCGGCCCTTCTGGTCCAGGGGGTCGTTCAGCTCGGAGAAGGCGTTGGCGATTTCCCGGCCCGCGACGAAGAGCTCGAACCGATCCGTGATTTCCGGGTTCTGGTCGTTGCGGCGGGCGAGCGGGGAGACGGCGGTGGGATACTGGGTGATGAAGGTGGGATGGATGAGCGTGTGCTCGACGTGGGCCTCGAAGAGGGCGCCCACCAGCTCACCGTGGTTCATGGCGTCCACGGCGCGGCGCTCCGCCTCCGAGTGGACCGTCTTCAGCAGTTCGTGACGCAGGCGGTCCACGTCCACCATGTCCTTGTCGGACAGGCTGGGGACGGCTTCCCGGATGGCCTCCGGCATGGGGATGCGCTTCCAGCCCTTGCCGAAGTCGATGGTGTGCTCGCCGTACTTCACCTTGGAGTCGCCGGTGACGTGGCGGGAGGCCTCCGAGAGCATCTCTTCCGTGAGGTCCATCAGGTCCTCGTACGTGGCGTACGCCTGATAGAACTCCAGCATCGTGAACTCCGGGTTGTGCCGGGTGCTGATGCCCTCATTGCGGAAGTTGCGGTTGATTTCGTAGACGCGGTCCATGCCACCCACCACGAGCCGCTTCAGATAGAGCTCGGGCGCGATGCGCATGTAGAGGTCGATGTCGTACGTGTTGTGGTGCGTGACGAACGGCCGCGCCGCCGCACCCGTCACCAGCGGGTGCATCATCGGGGTCTCCACTTCGACGAAGTCGCGCCCGTCGAGGAAGCTCCGGATGAACTTCACCAGCTTGCTGCGCTTCAGGAAGACCTGCTTCACGTCCGGGTTGGAGACGAGGTCCAGGTATCGCTGGCGGTAGCGGACCTCCACGTCCGTGAGGCCGTGCCACTTCTCCGGCATGGGGCGCAGGGACTTGGTGAGCGGGATGAACTTCGTGGCCGCGATGGACAACTCGCCCGTCTTGCTCTTGAAGACGGTGCCCTGCGCCGCGACGAAGTCGCCCAGGTCGCACTGCTTGAAGACCTCATAGAGGTCCCCCAGCGCGTCCTTCTTCACGTGCACCTGGATTTCGCCGGAGCGGTCGCGCAGCTTGATGAACGCGGCCTTGCCGAACGAGCGCATGGCCACGATGCGGCCGGCGACGTCCGCCTGGGGGGCATCCTTGTCCAGGTCCTCGGCGGTCTTCTGGCCGTGGTCGTCGTGGAGCCGCTGCGCCACGTCCTTGGGCGCGTAGCCGTTGCCGTAGGGGTTGAAGCCGGCCTCGCGCCACTTGGCGGCCTTGTCCAACCGCTGCTGGTAGATCTCCTGCTCCTTGGAGCTGGAGTCCGCCGCTTCGCCGCTCTTCTCACCTGGGGGGGTCTTGTTCTCGGTGTCGGCCATGACGCGCTCGTGTGAAAGGCGCGGCACCGTAGCCAAGCCTCCCCCGGTACGCAACGCATCCCAGGGGGTAGCGGCCCCGGAAATGACCGTCAGGAAGACATCAAGAGAAATGCGCCCACCGCCGCGGCCAACAGCAGCGGGATGAGGATTTCCACCGGGAAGCGGTGCTGGGCATGCGCCAGGTGCAGGCCTTTCAGGCCGAAGCGGCGCTGGCGGCGCACGCGGGCGGCCACGAGCGACGCGAGCGCGGGCGGGGCCTTTTCCCGCTCCACCGTGCGCACCCGCTCCACCGTGCGGGCGTACCGGTCCCACCCCTGGCGGCACTCCTCACAGCCGTCCAGGTGGCTGCGCACCGCCTGCTCCTGGGGGGCAGGCAGCTGTTCGTCGGCGAGCGCCAGGAACAGCGCCTTCGCCTCCCGGTGATCCAATCGAGGTTCCACGTCCGTTGACCTCCACCCGCCGCCGCTCATGGTTCAAAGCGCCCCAGCAGGTCCGCCAGCTTCTCGCGTGCCCGGTGGAGCCGACTCTTCACGGTTCCCTCGGGCAGCTCGGTGATGTCGACAATCTCGTCGTAGCTCAGGCCCTCGATGTCTCGCAGCGCCACCAGCATGCGCGCATCGGGGTCCAGTTGGGAAATGGCCCGCTGCACCCGGGCCCGCTCACGCGCCGCGTCCAGGGCGGCGTCCGGCTGAGGCGGGGCTCCCCCACCCTCCGCGATGGCGGCGGCGCTCATCTCGTCGAAGACCTCCGAGCGGCCCCGCCCCCGGCGCTGGAGGTACTTCAGCCGGTTGAGGCAGTGGTTCTTGGAGATGCGGAACAGCCACGTGGACAGGCGCGCGTCCTCGCGGAAGCGCCGGACGTTCTGGTGCACGCTGACGAAAATCTCCTGCACCAGGTCGTGGGCCTCCTCGCGGTCGCCCACCATGCGGAAGCAGAAGTCGTAGAGGCGGTCCTGGTGCTGGTGCACCAGTGACTCGAAGGCCTCCGGGTCCCCGCGCCGCAGCCGGACGAGCAGCGCCTGTTCCTCGCGGCGCGGGTCGGCCTGGGCCTCGGGGGCCAGGGCCTGCTGTCCGACGTCGAGCACTCCGCCCGGTGACACCCGCGCCTCCCCGTGTAGGGCCTACTCCATCCTACCGCACCACCCTGCCCCGCCCCCTGACACCGGCCCCGGAAAAAAGGTTCCCGGACATGGAAAACCCCTCCCGGACTCAAGGCCCGGGAGGGGTGGGATGCATCCGGACAGGGCGCCCTGTCCTTAGTCCGCGGCGGCGTTGCGGTTGGGGTTCTTCACGCCCAGCAGCTGTGCGGTGACGAACTCCTCCAGGTCACCGTCCAGCACCTTGTCCACGTTGCCCGTCTCCACGCCGGTGCGCAGGTCCTTGACCATGCGGTACGGCGCCAGCACGTAGCTGCGGATCTGCGAGCCGAAGGAGATGTCCTTCTTGGCCGCCTCGGCCGCGTCGCGCTCGGCGTCGCGCTTCTTCATCTCCAGCTCGTACAGGCGGCCGCGCAGAATCTGGAAGGCCATGTCCTTGTTGGCCGACTGCGAGCGCTCCGTCTGGCAGGTGATCATGATGCCCGTGGGCAGGTGCCGCAGCTGCGCCGTGGACGACGTCTTGTTGACCTTCTGGCCACCCGCGCCACTGCCGCGGATGAACTTCAACTCGTAGTCCTTCTCCGGCAGGTCAATCTGGATGCTGTCGTCGACCTCCGGGTACACGTCCACGGACGCGAAGGCCGTCTGCCGGCGCGCGTTGGCGTCGAAGGGGCTGATGCGCACCAGCCGGTGTACGCCCACTTCCGCCTTGAGGTAGCCGTAGGCGTTCTCGCCCTCGATGCGCAGGGAGACGTTCTTGAAGCCCGCCTCTTCGCCCGGCAACGCGTCGCTGATCTCGACCTTCCAGCCCTTCGTCTCACCGTAGCGCGTGTACATGCGCAGGAGCATGGCGGCCCAGTCCATGGAGTCCGTGCCGCCCGCGCCCGGGTTGATGTCCATGAAGCAGTTGCTGCGGTCCTGCGGCCCCGAGAGCATCCGCGCCAGCTCCAGCTTCGCGACCTCGCCCTCCAGCGACGCGAGCGTGCCTTCCGCCTCCTGCGCGCTCGCCTCGTCGTTCATCTCCGCCGCCAGCTCCAGCAGCGTCTGCGCGTCGTCCAGCCCACGCATCGTCTTGTCGAAGGCGCCCACGCTGGCCTCCAGCGCGGACTTCTCCTTCAGCAGGCCCTGGGCCCTGGTGTTGTCGTTCCAGAAGTCGGGCTGCGTGGAGTCACGCTCGATCAGCGCAATGCGGGACCGCTTGCGGTCGAGGTCAAAGATGCCCCCGGAGCGCGTTGAGGCGCTCCTTCAGGGCGTGGATCTTCTCCATCGAATCGTTCGCCATGGTGTTCGTCGTCTCCTTCGTTGCGAAACAGTTGGGAAAGCCGGGGTGTTTCAGGAGGCCTTGAGCGAGGAGGCCTGCGCATCCTGACGGGGCGGCGTGCGCGCCGTTCCTGGCACGAGCGCCCGGAGCCGGTCCAGCCAGAACGCACCAGCCATGCCCAGGGAGATGGGCAGGATGAGCGCGATGGCGCGCCAGTTGTCCTGGTCGGACCAGGGCAGCACCTTGAGCACCAGTCCCAGCGCGCCCGTGGCCACCAGCAGGCCCCACACCCACTTGAGCCGCGCCCGCGCCTTCGCGCTGTTCCAGGTGAGGCGAAGGCCGTACGGCACGGCCAGCAGCGTCAGCGGGTTCGCGAGGAAGAGGTTCTCGTTGTGGTGCGTGACGACGTGGTTCGTGCCCACCCACATGATGACGAGCGCCAGCCCGGGAATGCCCAGCACCAGGCCCACCACCACGTTCTCCAGGCCCAGGAGGATGCGCGCCGCGCGACTGCCCTTCTTCTCCCAAGCGGCCAGGCCCAGCGCGGCGCCGCCCAGGAGCACGCCCAGCGCGAGGATCCACGGACCGAAGTTCGGGGGCTGCGCGGGGGGCCGCGGACGCGTGGGCGACGCGTAGAAGTCCCACTGCTTCTCCACCAGCGACACCGGCTGCCCGTCCGGGCCCGGCACCTTCAGCTCCGCCACCTGCTGCTCCAGCTCGTCCGGGAGGAAGGCCTCCTCGCGGCGGGTGATGGGCTTGTCGATGGAGTCATTCATCATGAAGTCGAGCAGGAAGCTCACGGGCGGGCTCACCGACGTGTAGCGCCGCGTGTGCTCGCGCAGCGTCATGCGGGCCGGGGCCTTCTCCGCTTCGGACAGCCGGCCACCCACGGCCACGTCGATCATGTCGCGCAGCCGCGTCACGCAGTTGTCGCTGTAGTGCTCGTAGAGGTAGTCGCGGTTCTCCGGCAGCACGTTGTCCGCCAGCTTCTTCGCCACCGTCACGCGCTGCTCCGGCGTGAGGTTGAGCTCCTGCACGCGCACGTCGCGCCCCAGCGACTTGTAGAAGCGGAAGGTGCCGTTGACGCTCGACTCACCGACCCAGAACTCCAGACGGCCCTTGGCGAAGTGCACCACCGTCTGGTCGTCGAACGAGTACATCCCGTAGTTGTAGAGCCGCTGCATGTGGCGGGCGCGGTCCTCCACCACCAGCGAGCCGTGGCCCCACCACGAGAAGACGTCGTCGCCAGGGCTGAAGGTCACCAGCCAGATGGACAGGTCCTCGCCCCGGCTCTCGCCCGTGCCCCACGGCGGCACCGACGCGGCGCGCGCGGGGGACGCGGACAGCAGGAGACCCAACAGGCTTGCGACGATGAGAGACGACAGGCGGGGCATCGTTCCATCCAACACGAGGCACGAGGGGCCGCAAGCCCCCCGGCGGGGATTTCAGATGAGCTTCGCGCGGCGGGCGCGCGAGTCGATGGTCAGCGAGTCCGCCACCATGCCCCGCTCACCCAGGAGCTGCTCCTCCAGGGCCGCCATGCGCTTCGCGTCGCGAGGCTTCTCATGGTCATGCCCCAGCAGGTGCAGGAGGCCATGCGCCAGGTAGCGGCCCATCTCCGACTCCAGCGTGCGGCCGTACTCCTTCGCCTGCCGCTTCGCCGTATCCAGGGAGATGACCACGTCGCCCAGCGGGCGCGGGCCCGGGGTGCCCTTGGGCAGGTCGCCCGCGGGGAAGGACAGCACGTCCGTGGCCTTGTCCTTCTGGCGCCAGGTGCGGTTGAGCCGGCGGATGGCCCGGTCCCCCACGAGCGACAGCGACAGCTCGCAGTCGGTGAGGCCCAGTCGCTTCAGGTAGTCGCGGGACCAGGTGGTGAGCAGGCGCTCGTAGTCCGCGCCCTGGCCGTGCGCCACCTGCACCGTCACGTGGTTGTCCGCGGCCTTCGCCTTGGGCGCCGGCTTCTCCATGTGCGCCAGCTCCACGCGGAACGCCGGGGCGCAGATGGACCAGTAGTCACACGCGCCCTGCGAGTCGTTGCGGTACACCACGCGCTTGCCGCGCGGCACCAGGCCCACTTCGCCCGCGCCAATGCGCTCGCGCTTGCCGTCCACCACCAGGGTGAGCTCGCCCGTGAGGACGAGCACCACCTCGTCGAACTCAGGCTTCTGCGCGGGTTCGCTCCAGCCCGGAGGCGCCCGCATGCGCGCCACGGACGCGGACTCCGTCTGCGTGCTGGCCACGCCCACGAACTCCTCGATGCGCTTGCCGTCGTCGCGCGGAATCACCTTGCCCTTGCGCAGCTTCACGCCCTCCACCTTGCGGCTCATGACATGCCCGCCGTTCGCACCTTCGTGTCCTTCGCTTCCGTCTTGGCGGGGGCGGGCGCCATCATCAGCGGCGCGCCTCCGCCCTTGCCCCCACCCATCGCGCCCGCCGGGTAGACGGGGCGCGTGTGGTAGATGCCTTCCAGCGTGTGCAGGAAGGACTGGGCGATGAGGTTCAGGTCCTTGAGCGTCAGGTCGCACTCGTCGAGCTGGCCCTCGGAGAAGATGATGTTGATGATCTTCTGCACCTGCGCCTGGAGCTTCGCGCTGGTGGGGTCCGGCATGGAGCGCGTGGAGGCCTCCACCGCGTCGGCGATCATCACCAGCGCCGCCTCGCGGAACTGCGGCTTGGGGCCCGGGTAGCGGTAGATGCTCTCGTCGATGGGGGGCGCGCCTTCCTTGCCCTCCTGCTCCTTCATGGCCTTGTGGAAGAAGAAGCCCACCGTGCGCGTGCCGTGGTGCTGCGGAATCGCGTCCGCCACCAGCTTGGGCAGGCGGTACTGCCGGGCCATCTCCAGGCCTTCCGTCACGTGGCGCTTGATGATGACCGCGCTCATCGCGGGCGCCAGCCCGTCATGCCGGTTCTCCCCCTTCTGGTTCTCCCCGAAGTAGAGCGGGTTCCGGCCCTTTCCGATGTCGTGGTAGTACGCGCACGAGCGCGCCAGCAGCGGGTTCGCGCCAATCGTCTCCGCCGCGTTCTCCACCAGCGTGCCGATGATGATGGAGTGGTGGTACGTGCCGGGCGCCTGGACGATGAGCTCCTTGAGCGCCGGGTGGTTCAGGTTCGCCAGCTCCAAGAGCTTGATGTCCGACGCGTAGCCGAACGTGGCCTCGATGAGCGGCGTCAGCGCCATCACCATGACCGGGACGGCGAGCGCGGTGCCGAAGAACGCACACACCGCGGTGATCAGCGTGTCCCCGGCCAGGCCCTTGCCCTCCACGAGGAACAGGAAGATCACCGCGATGAGGTTGGCGATGCCGGTGACGAGGCCCGCGCGGAAGATGCCCACGCGGTCCTTCGCCTTGACGATGCGGTCCGCCGCCACCAGCGAGCCCACCAGCGTGTAGATGCCGAACGCCAGCGAGTTGCCCAGCATCACGCCCGCGAGGCACGCGAACACCATGGCGAAGAACAGCGCCAGCTCCTGCGCGAGGATGAAGCGCACCAGCATGGCGCCCGCCGCCACCGGGAAAGCGTAATAGAACGCTTCGATGGGCAGCGCCGTGTAGCGGTCCTGCACCGCGTCCGCGATGGAGACCCAGACCTGGAGCAGGCCCAACAGGCCCACCAGCAACAGGCCCAGCAACATGCCGTCCTTGCGCGTGGGGCGGAAGCGGCGGAAGGCCGCGCGGCAGAAGCCGTAGAAGGCCACCACCAGCAGGGCCACCAGGCCCGTGCCGCCCACCTGGAGCTGGAGCAGGTCCAGTCGGTCCGTCTGCGCGCGCATCCCGCGCAGCATGACGAGGTGCGTTTCGTTGACGAGTTCGCCGTCGCCGATGACGCGCTGGCCCTTCTTGATGGCGATGACGGCGTCCTTCACCGCGTCGCCCGCGAGCCGGCGGCGCAGGTCCGTCTCCGCGATGTTGATGGTCAGGCTGGGGCGCACGAGTCGCTTGGCGATGCGCAGCACCGCGCGGCGCTGCACCGCCGGGGCCTCCGGCATCACGTTGCCGGGCACGGAGGCGAACCGGTCCATCTCCTGGTGCGCCTCCCGCATGTCCACCACCTGGGCGGCGCCCGCGGGCAGCGTCTCCTCGTTCTTGTGCTGCACGTCGCGCACGGTGAGGCCCTGGGGTGCCTCACGCACCAGTTCCTCCCGCGAGCCGGCCACGTACACCTGGCTGCCGTCCGCACGGTAGGCCCGGTCCAGCAGCACCAGGGTGGCGGTCTCCGACTCCTCCGAGAAGCCGTTGGCGACGAGCGCCTGGAAGTCCTCGGACTCCAGCCCCGCGTCCCTCTGGCCGAAGAGCTGCTCCTGGAACCGGGCCTGCATCTCCTCGCGGTCGCGGCGCTGGCGCTCCAGGGCCTCCGGCGTGAGCGGCGCGGCGCGGCGGCGTTTGGTCTGGCCGTCCTCCTGCGGGGTCTCCTCGGCGCGGGCGTCCTTCTCCTCTTCCAGGTGCTCGCGAGCGGAGGCGAAGCCCGCACGCACGGACGCGCGCAGGTTGCCCACCACCGCCGGGTTGAGGTCGTACACCGGGCGCACGGCGCTCCGGGCCTCGCGGCGGCGCTGCTCCGTCATCGACTGGTGGACGATGTCGTAGTCGCGCGCGGCCTTGAAGCCGGCGGGCGAGTTGGCCCGGAAGGGCTTGCCCAGGTTCTCCGTGGTGAGCGCCGGAATCTGCTGGCTGTAGAGGCCCGGGGAGATGACGAAGCCCGCCCCCACCGAGACGACGAGCAGCAACAAGGCCTGCACGATGCGCCGACCCCACTCCCCACGCCGCCCGAGCCCCAGGCGCACCGCGAGCGCGTCCAGCGGACTGGGCCCGGGGGTTGGTGATTCAGGATCGGCCATGGGGGAACTCCTCACCCTGCGAAGACGTCAGGCTCCCTAGAAGGAAGCAGCGACGGGGAAAATTCGTGAGGGTGGGACAGCCGCCGCCCGGACGCCAGTTCGCTCTGCGATATTTGCAGGTAAGCCAACAGGCAGCAGTGTGGGTTACCCAGCGACTCCACCCCCGTCCCGGCGCAAGGCTGGGAGCGGGGGTGGCGGGTGCGGCGTCACGACGTCAGGACTCCGTGCGTTCCACCGCGGGGGCAGCGCCTTCGGAGGCCGAGGCAGCCTCGCGGGCCGCCGGGGCGGCCTTCTGGGCGGCCTCGGAGCGCTCGTAGGCGCGGATGACCTCCTGCACGAGCGGGTGGCGCACGACGTCCACGTCGGAGAACTCCGAGAAGTGGATGCCGTCGATGTTCTTCAGCACGGAGCGCGCGTGGTTCAGGCCGGACAGCTTGCCCGTGGGCAGGTCCACCTGCGTCACGTCGCCGGTGATGACCGCCTTGCTGTTGTAGCCCAGGCGGGTGAGGAACATCTTCATCTGCTCCACGGTGGTGTTCTGCGCCTCGTCGAGGATGACGAAGGCGTCGTTGAGGGTGCGGCCGCGCATGAACGCGAGCGGCGCGACCTCCACCACTCCCTGCTCCACCAGGGCCTGGGCGCGCTCCACGGCCATCATGTCGTGCAGCGCGTCGTAGAGCGGGCGCAGGTACGGGTTCACCTTCTCCGCCAGGTCGCCGGGGAGGAAGCCGAGCTTCTCACCGGCCTCCACGGCGGGGCGCGCCAGGATGATGCGCTTGACCTTGCGCTCCTGGAGGAAGGCGACCGCCATGGCCATGGCGAGGTACGTCTTGCCGGTGCCGGCGGGGCCCACGCCGAAGACGATGTCGTGGTTGCGGATGGCGTCCACGTAGCGCTTCTGCGCGATGCTCTTGGGGGCGATCTGCCGGTTGCCGGAGCTCTTGAGGACGGTGCCGAGCATCACCTCCTGCAACGACTCCGTGCCGCGGCCCAGGACCTTGATGGCCTGCTCCACGTCCTCGCGGTAGACGGGGCGTCCGGCGCGGATCATCCCCTCCAGGTTCTCCACGAGGCGCACCGCGAAGGCGACCGCGTCCGCGGGCCCCGATAGGAGCAGCTCCGTACCGCGCTGCCCCACCCGGACCCCCAGGCGCCGCTCCATCAGCTTGAGGTTTTCGTTCTGATTTCCGCAAAGGGCCAGGGTCGTCTCGTTGTCACGGACGTCCACCTTGGCGGAGGTGGGAGTGGTTTCAGCGCGGGCTGCGGGCACTTCCAGCGTGGCGGGATTTCGCAATGCGCGTCATTCCTCGTTCAGTGATCGCTTGCCCTCAATTTAACGCCGCCCCTCCCCCCACGCCCGCCATCTCTCGACGGCGAGCCTGCCCGCGGGCTAGCGCACGGGCGGTAGGAGGATGAACTGCCGGGCGTCCGTGCGACGGTAATAATACTCCTCCCGCCACGGGTAGCGCAGTTCCTCCGGACTCAACAATCCGGCATCCACCAGAGCATCCAACCGCTCCGGGAGGGTTCCCTTCTCCAGCTGGAACACCTCCAGCGCTGCCTCGATGCGGACGCGCTGCGCGTGGGCAATCTGACGCTGGGCGGCGGGATCCCCCAACCGGGAGGCGCCGGGCTCGTGGCCGCTTCCCCCGGCCCAGCGGGACGCGATGAAGGCCAGCCCCGCGATGACCGCCATGGTCACCGCGATGCGCCCCAGGGGGCCGGCCACCCGCGCGACGAGGCGGTTGTCCTCCGGCACGGGCGCGCGGCCTTCCGGGTCGATGGCGCGCACATAGTCGCCCTTGACCAGGTTGTAGAGCGCCTTGCAGGTCTCGAACTCGCCCAGGCCGCTGAGGTCCACCATGCGGCGCAGGTCGCGCCCCACGGCGATCTCCTCGTAGACGTGGCGCTCCGTCGGACCGATGACGCCCAGCTCCCCGCCCTCGTCGGCGTTGGCGCGGGGCGGCGGGAGCGCCTTGACGCGCTCGAAGGTCATGTCGTCGCGGTGGATGCGCTTCCGGATGACGGGCCACTCGTCCACCATCCGGAAGCCCTCCATCAGCACCGTCTCCGCGCGCAGCGGGGTGATGCCTTCGGGGCCGGGCTCCACGGGCTCCTGGATGAACTCGTAGGTGCCCGCCTTCCAGGTGAAGAGGCGGTAGAGCGTCTCCGTCACCTGGAGCTGGGCCATGTGCTGGAAGCGTTCCGCGGTGAGGGCGTGGCTCTGCACCAGCACGTCACCCAGCCGCTTGAGGGTGCGCTTCTGGACCTCCAGCGCGGCCACCAGCTGCGTCTCCGTGATGATCTCGGCGCGCACCAGCATGGCGCCGATGAGCTCCTTGCGCTTCCGGGTGAGGCTTTCGGCCTTGATGATGTGGCCGTCCTGGAAGCCGACGCGCACCTCCTGGTCCTTGTTGCGCAGGTGGAGCGTGCCCGTCTTCTGCTGCTGACCAATCAGCTGCAGGATGTCGCCGATTCCGAAATCCTTGAGGGTGCCCTTGAGGGCCATGGCTCAGGCCTCCCCCCGCTGGTGGCGGCGCAGGCCGCGCAGGGTCAGCAGGTAGACGAAGAAGAGGACCGTGCCCGCGGGCACGAGCTTGAGGTACAGCGGAGCATCCCCGTACGGCGTGCGGACGAGGCCCCGGTGGAGCACCAGCGCGGCCACCGCGAAGCTGAACAGGAAGGCATAGAGGGCGCCCCGCACCGGAAGGCCCGTGCCCACGTGGCCCGCGCCGGACACCAGGCTGCCCAGCGCGTACGTCACCCGCTTCGTCCAGGCCTGGTGGCGGTCCACCTCGCCCTGCTTGCGCGAGCGGAACTCCTTGGGCACCTGGCTCTTGCGCGCGTAGACGTGGACGCACTGGCCGCACATCGCGCTGCCCACGGACAGGTCCTTGTCGCAGCGGAGGCAGACGGCGTTTCCGCACCGCTCGCAGCCGCGCGACGCCTTCATGCGCCAGGAGGCCTCTCCGAAGACGGCGACCAGGGCCGCGAGCGCCGCGGTCAGCCCCCAGCCCACCGGGCCCGCGGGCAGGATGGGCGACAGCCACCGGCCCACCTGGCCCTCCACGCGGGCGCCCTCCTGGGTGCCGTCCGCCAGCTCCATCCAGTCGCGCTCCGGCACCGTCGGGGCCAGCAGCAGGAGGTTGAGCAGGGGGCGGTCCTCCGGGGGCGGATCCCGGCGCAGGAGCGAGTTGTCCAGGGTCTGCGCCTGGGCGATGGCGGAGGTGGAGCGGTCCAGCTCCTTGCCCAGCTGATCATCCGGCAGGAGCCGGGCCCGGCGCCGGTACACCTGCCCCAGGTTGTAGTGCGGATCCGCCATGGACGGATCCGCCTTGGACGCCTGCGTGTAGAGGAGCACCGCGCCGTCCACGTCGCCCAGGCCCATGAGCGCGTTGCCGAAGCGCGTGAGCATCCGCGCGTCGCCTGACTTGAGGGCGGAGGCGGCCTTGAAGTCCGCCCGCGCCTCCTCCAGCAGTCCCCGGCGCGTTTCGTACCAGGCGAGCGCGCCCAGCTCCTGGAAGCGGGCGGTGCGAGCCTCCGCGCGGGCACGCACGCGGGCCGCCGCGCCCCCCGCGGACAGGCCCCCGCGCTCCAGCAGATAGACGTCCTCCGCGGGCGTGCCGGCGAAGACGGTGAAGCGCGTCAGCGTCCCCGCGGCCAGCGGCATCACGCCCAGGCCCATGAGCAGCACCGCGGCCACCCAGCGCTCGGCGCGGCCCACGTACAGCGCGACCGAGGCG
Source organism: Corallococcus sp. AB018 (assembly GCF_003986945.1). Classification (NCBI taxonomy): domain Bacteria; kingdom Pseudomonadati; phylum Myxococcota; class Myxococcia; order Myxococcales; family Myxococcaceae; genus Corallococcus; species Corallococcus sp. AB018. The sequence goes on from NZ_RAWR01000076.1 coordinate 41,056, forward strand.
AAGAGCAGGAGCAGCACCGGCACCAGCCCCGCGCCCAGCACCGCGGGCAGCGACAGGAGCATCAAGCCCAGGAGTCCGGACTGCCAGCGCGTCACCGCCCGGGGGAGCAGGTGGTGGAAGTCATGCAGCGCGTAGCGGATCCGCCGCAGGAACAGCACCGCGACCACCGCCACCGCCGTGGCCGCCCACGCCGCGAGCACCAGCGCGCCCAGGTCCGTGAGCGCGGGCCGGCGGTAGCGGGCGTCTCCGAGCAGCGTCACGAGGGCGGTCTTCCACTCGCCCAGCCCGCGCGGCACGTTCAGCGGCTCCTCCACCACGTACGCCTCCGCCCGGGCGAAGCGCGCGGCGGGCAGCCCGGGCGACAGGGCCACGGCCACGTCCAGGAGCGCGAGCGCGCCCTTCAGGTCCCCGGCACGGCGACGGACCCCGGCCTCGCGCACGAAGCCCATGCTCAGGGGTTCCAGGTCGGAGGCGAGCACCTCCTCGCGCAGCGTGAGCAGTTCCTTCTGGGCGGCCTCCGCCGCGGCGAGATCATTGCGGGAACGGGCCGACTTCCACTTCTCCCAGGTGGCCAGAAGCTCCGCGTCCGTCACCTTCGGCGCCATCACCGGGGTGAGCGCGGGACGGGACGGGACGATGACGGGCGGGGG
>NZ_RAWR01000077.1:0-41528 GCF_003986945.1 Corallococcus sp. AB018
CCACCACCCCCTTGCCCTACGTCACGACCCCCAGCACGGTGATGGGCCCCCAGGCCGTGGGCATCTCCGGCGGCAACCAGCCCGTGCCCATCCAGAACCCATACACCTGCGTGAACTTCATCATCGCGACGGAAGGCGTCTTCCCCTCGCGCGGCTGAGGCCCACGGCAGGAGGGTGCCGCGACAGGAGCACGGCCCCTCCTTCGCGCTTCAGGCCCCCACCACTTCCGCGCGTGTGATTCGGTCCAGCCGGAAGTGGCGCCGCTCCCCGGACGCGAGGTCCACCGCGTCCAGCCGCGTCTCGTGCCGGTCCATCACCACGGACTCGATGCGCACCTCGCGCACCGTCTCCAGGAAGTTGCTGTCCACGTAGGTGATGCGCAGCGGCTGTCGCTCGAACCACGCGCGCTCCAGCGCCTCGCGCACGGGCTTGCGCGTGGGCAGGGACGGCACGCCCAGGAACGTCAGCTCGCGCAGCCGGGCCAGCAGCTCCCGCTGCGCGGACGTGGACAACGCCGAGCGCACCTTGTCCAGCGCCGACTCCAGCGTCCCAGTGAAGGGCAACAGCCGCATGTCGATGGCGAAGCGTCCCAGCGCCACCACCAGCGCCGCCTCGCGCGCGGTGAAGTTCACCGGCGGCAGGCTGTAGCCTCGGTCCAGCGCGTAGCCACCACCCCGGCCACGCTCCGCGCCCACCGGCAGCGCCGCGGCGCGCAACGCGTCCAGGTCCCGGTAGATGGTCCGCACCGTCACGCTGAAGCGCTCCGCCAGCACCTCCGCGGTGACGCCGGTGCGGCGGCCCCTCAGGTACTCGGCGAGGGCGAAGAGTCGCTCAGTGCGCTGCATGACGATGAATCCTGACATACCGCTGTCAGCCGGTGCCCTCAAGCTGGGGCCGAGCCCCAGCGATGCGAAGCCCTTCCGACAGCGCCACGCCGCTCCTGTCCGCCCACCCTTGCGAAGCGGGCCCTCGCGCGCCTATGAGCGGCCGGAGCAGCGCCCGCGCGCCGCGCCTTCTGTCCCCCGAGTCCCCGCCCATGGTCCCGCCGCCCCATCCGCTGGAGGACGAGTGGTTGTGGGGATGGGACCCCACGCCGGGCATCGTGTCCGTCTGGGCGGAGCCGGACGGGCGAGCCTTCATCTGGAAGCGGCATCAGGGCACGCACGCGAGGCTGCGCGAGGACGCGAGGTACCGGCCCTGGGTGCTGCTCTCGTCGCTCCAGGACCTGGAGCACCTGGGGGACGCGCTCCGCCCGGAAGGCATGCCGCCGGTGCCGGGCGCGATGACGTTCCGTGAACTGGAGGGCCCCGGCGCGCTGCGCTTCCTCGTTAGCGCGGATGACGGCCGCGCGCTGGCGTCCGCGGTGCTCAAGGGCGCATCGAAGCGGTTGGATCAACGCGTGGGCCACCTGCGCGACCTGGGCCCGGCCGCGGCGCTGGTGCTGCCTCCGGAGGAGCAGTACCTGGTGGCCACCGGCCGCACGTACTTCCGCGACCTGGTCTTCGACGACCTGCGAAGGCTCCAGTTCGACCTGGAGACCACCGGCCTGGACCCATCCAGGGACCGCATCTTCCTCGTGGCGGTGAGGGATCCAGACGGCCGGGCGGAGACGCTGGAGGTGACAGCGGACGGAGACGCGGGTGAGGCGGACCTGTTGCGCCGGCTGGTCGCGCGCATCCGCGAAGCCGACCCCGACGTGGTGGAGAACCACAACCTGCACGGCTTCGACCTGCCCTTCCTGGACCAGCGCGCGAAGCGGCTGAACGTGTCGCTGGCGCTGGGCCGAGCGGGGCTGCCGGGCCTGCGCCACCGCCCGTCCGCGAGGGGCGCCGCGCTGAACCGAGGGCCCGGAGGCCGTGACGCGGACGCCATGCGCCGCGCGCGCTACACCGTCCCCGGCCGCGAGTTCATCGACACGCTGGACGCCGTGCGCCGCCACGACTTCGCCGCCCGCGACCTGCCCGGCCACGGACTCAAGGCGGTGGCGCGGCACCTGGGCCTGTCCGGGCCCGACCGCGAGCTCATCCCCGGCGCGCGCGTGCACGAGGTCTTCCTGAAGGACCCGGAGCGCGTGCGCCGCTACGCGCGCGAGGACGTGACGGAGGCCGCGGGGCTGGCGCACCTCATGGGCGGCGCGGCGTTCGCGCTCGCGCGCATGGCCCCCCGGCGCTACGAGCGGCTGGCGGACGCGGGCCCAGCGACGGGCGTGTTGGATCCGCTGCTGGTGCGCGCCTACGTGCGCTCGGGCGCGGCGCTGCCCGGGCACGAATCCGGCGACGGCACGTCCCACAGCGGCGCGGCGCTGCACCTGTTCGCCTCCGGCGTCGCGCGGCACATCGTGAAGGCGGACGTGGCCAGCCTCTACCCGTCGCTGATGCGCCAGTACCGCATCGGGCCGAAGCGCGACCGGCTGAACGCGCTGCTCGCGCTGGTGGACCGGCTGGTGGATCAGCGCCTGGACGCGAAGGCCAAGGGGAAGAAGGCCCCGCCCGGCTCTCCGGAGCGCCACACATACGAAGCCATCTCCGCGGCGATGAAGCTGCTGATCAACTCCGCCTACGGCTACATGGGCGCGGTGGGCCTCACCCGCTTCTCGGACGTGCACGCCGCCAACGAGGTGACGCGGCGCGGACGCGAGCTCTTGGGCCTGATGTGCCGCGAGCTGGCACACCGGGGCGTGACACTGCTGGAGGCCGACACGGACGGCGTCTACTTCGCGGTGCCAGAAACCTGGACGGAGACCGACGAGCGCCGCGTGGTGTCCGAAGTCGCGGCCCTGCTGCCGCCGCGCGTGAAGCTGGAGTTCGACGGGCGCTACGCCGCCATGCTGTCGCACGAACCGAAGAACTACGCGCTCCAGCCCTACACCGGGCCCCTGCTGCTGCGCGGCGTGGCCTTCCGCTCCAGCCGCGCGGAGCCCTATGGAGAAGACTTCCTGCGCCGGGCCCTCCAGCACCTGCTGGCCGGCGACGTGCGCACCGTGCGCGACACGTACGTGGACGCGGTGATGGCGCTCCGGCGGCGCCGGGTGCCCACCTTCGAGGTCTCCGCGCAGGTGCGGCTGACCAAGTCCCCCTCGCAGTACCTGGCCACGCGCAAGCAGCGCAGGGAGCTGCCGTACGAAGCGCTGCTCACGAACGGCCGCGAGCACTGGTCCCTGGGCGAGCGCGTGCGCATCTACCGCGCCACCGGCGGCCGCGCGGGCCTGCTCCCGGAAGCACTCACCGAGGACGGCGAACCCGCCCCACGCCCCGCTCCAGGCGAGCCCGCGGGCGACGACGCGCGCGACTACGACGTCGAGTACTACGTGCGCCAGCTCAAGGACTCGTTCGCGGCCCGGCTCGCGCGAGGCCTGGCCCCGGAGGACTTCGCCACCGTGTTCGCGGACCCCGACCAGCCCTCCCTCTTCACTCCGTCGCTCGCGGACGCGCGGCCCGTGCTCAACATCGTGAGAGAGCCCCGAGGCCCGGAGTTCGGTGAGGACACGCAGGTGGTTGGAGCCCCGCCCTTCTCACCGTGACTGGAACCCTGCCGTGTCCCGGTTGCTCCGGGAGTCAGTGGGAGGCTTCTGCTACGTTGCGTCAACTTCGATGGCCTTCTCGTTGATGAAGCGTCTCCCGCCGCGCGCGCTGGTGGTTCCCGGCACCGTGGCCCTGCTGCTCCTGCTTCCCTGGCTCATCTATTGGAGCGCGGTCATCCACCGGTACGGCCTGCGTGACGACTACGCCATCCTGCGCGAGGCGCGCGAGGAGCCGGGGAAGATCCTCCGTTTCTGCGCGTCGCAGGGCCGCCCGCTCTACGGATGGATGCTGGAGGTGTCCGCGAAGGCGGCCAACGGCATCGACGGGCTGGTGGGGCTGCGGCTGATGGGCGTGGCCGGCCTGGGGGTGCTCGCGGCGGCGGTGTTCCTGCTGCTGCGCAAGGAGGGCTGGCGGACGGGCTCCGCCGCGCTGCTGGCGGGGTTCCTCACGGTCACGCCGTCCGCGCAGGTCATCGCCAACTGGAGCATCTGCTGGCCGCAGGCCCTGGCGCTGATGCTGGGCCTGGGCGCGTTCGCCTTCGCCCGCCGCGCCATCGGTCCGCCGGGAGCGGAGGCCTCCGTCCGGTGGCCGTACGCGCTGGCCGCGGTGGGGAGCATGGCAAGCGCGACGCTCATCTATCAGGTGAGCGGCCTGTTCTCCGCGGTGCTGCTGGCGGCGTCGCTGGTGGTGCACCGCGACGTGTCGCTGAAGGACACGGCGCGATGGATGCTCAAGCACCTGCTGGTGATGGCCGCGGGCCTGGCGCTCGCGTACGCCGTCACGCAGGTGCTGTTCAAGGCGGGCATCTTCCCGCCCTCGCCCCGGCTCAGCTTCGAGAAGCACTGGGTGGACAAGACCGTCTGGGCGCTCACGCACGTGTTCCCCAACGCGCTCGCGCTGTCCGCGCTCAACGAGGCGCCACTGGGCGACATGGACGGCTACTGGGCCATGGTGGTGCTGACGCTGACGCTGCTGGGCGTGGGCATCGCGGTGGAGGGGCGCCGCTCGGGGCTCGGGGGCGTGGGGCGCTGGCTGCTGGCGCTGGTGACTCTGTCGGGCGTGGCGTACTCGGTGAGCTTCCTCGCCGGGGAGCGGTGGCCCACCTACCGCACGCTCAACGCGCTGACTGGCGTGTGGGCCGTGTTCTTCGCCGCGTCGCTGGTGAATCTGGGCACCATCTGGCCCAGGCATGGCCCGCGCATGGCCACGGGCCTGCTCACCGCGTTCGTGGCCTTCAGCGCCCTGCTCGCGCACGAGCAGTCCCTGGAGCTGTTCGCCCTGCCCCAGGGCCGGGAGCTGGCGGTGATGGCGCAGGGCGCGAGCCTCGTCGTCCCGGACCGCAAGCCGCGCGTCTTCGTCCTCACCGCGAAGCAGTCGGACTCCACCGCGCCGTTCCACTATCTGGACGAGTTCGGCTCCGTCTCCGTGGACGCGGAGTGGGTGGCCAAGGAGATGCTCAAGGCCCTGGTGAAGGAGCGCTTCCCCCGCGAGCGCGACGTGAGCGGCCTCTACCGCTTCGCCGCCGGCCCCGTCGCCCCGGAGCCGCGCAACTACGACATCCTCATCGACATGCGCCGCCAGCACGTGAGCGCCGTCAGCCCCATCCTCCAGAAGCCCCGCTAGCTCCCCGCGTCTCAGGGGAATCCCTGAGGCGTGCGCTCGGCTCCCACCCGGATTTCCGGGGAGATTCGCGCGGCCGGGAGCAACCGGCACCGAGCGGTGCAGGATCGCTCCCACCGGCGGCGTGAATCCGGGTAATGAATCGAGGAGTGAGTTCCACCGCTTCCGCTTCCGCCTGTCCCGGGGGCAGCCCCGTCCCGCGTCGCGGAAGCGGGCACGGCTTCCCCCTGGCGGCAGGAGATGCCCGCTGATGGGCGGTGAACGTCCGGTGCGGCACGACTGGGTGTACCTGGGCGCCAACTGGGCGGAGGCCCTGCGCTCGCCCCTGGTCCCGGACGTCCTCGCGCACGTCACGGCGTGGAGGGATCAGGGCCGGCCCTTCGCCGTCGCCCGGCAGGAGCCGCCGGACCCGGAGGACGACCTGAGGCTGGGGCTCACCCTGCCCGACCGCCGCCACCTGTCGATGCACGTGGCCCTGTCCGCCGTGGAGCGCCACCTGCCGCCGCCCACGGTGCAGGAGGTGCGCGCCTCCGCCCCCGCGGCCTGGGGCCCAGCCCTGGACGACGTCATCGCCCTGGGCACCGCGCTGGATTTGACGGTGGGCGTGTTCGGTTCGCTGGCCTGGCAGCACCGCTCGGGCGTGCCCTTCGTGCGGCCGCTGTCGGACGTGGACCTGCTGTTCGCCCCCGCGCGCTGGTCGGACGTGGAGCGGCTGCTGTTCGGCCTGGAAGCGGTGTCCCGGCGCCACTCGGTGGTGCGCCTGGACGGAGAGGTGCTGCTGCCCGACGGCGGCGCCGTGTCCTGGCGCGAGCTGGCGCTGGAGCCCGAGCGCATCTGGGTCACCGGTCCCCGCGGCGCCAGGCCCCGCACGCTCCGCGAGCTGCGCGCCCTCTTCCCCTCCGAGTCCTGAAACTCGCGGGGCAAGCACGCGCCGCGTGAATACGCGCGCCCGCCGCCACGTCACGCAAGCCGTCGTCACAACCCGTTTCCACCGCCCATTTCGAATGACTCGCGGGGCGCTTCGCACTCCGCGCGAAACACGGGCGCGTCACCTCCCTGGACAAACCCGGAAGAACGTGAAGGCCGAGGCCGTGTTGCGTCTTGCATCAACAAGAACCTGGGGTTGTAACGGACACAGGGCAGGCGGCAGGGCGGGCTCCCGGCGTCTGGCCCGCTCGGGTCGGCCGCCCAATTGTCACCCTGTGAATGGTTTGGTAAAGGTTGTCTTTGGGGGCGATTGGGGCCTCTCCGTCACGATGGTGGGATTCTCCGTACAGCGCTGGGCCGCCTGGGCCCCCGGGCTCGTCCATCCTGCTTCCTGGGAAACGTGGCTCGCGACCCCGCATCCGCTCCCCGCGGAAGGCACGCCCGCGCTCGCGGCGATGCCCGCGATGATGCGCCGCCGGGTGGACCGGCTGGGCCGCATCGCGTTGCAGGCTGCGTATGACGCGCACGTGGACGCGCCGGACGCGCCCGTCATCTTCGCATCGCGTTATGGCGACCTGGGCCGCTCGGTGGAGCTGCTCACGCAGCTGGCGCGCTCGGAGCCGCTGTCGCCCACCTCCTTCAGCCTGTCGGTGCACAACGCCATCGGCGCGCTCTACTCCATCGCTCGGGGGGACACGTCCGCCTACGCCGCCATCGCCGCGGGAGAAGAGACGGTGGAGGCCGCCTTCACGGAGGCGTGCGGCCTGCTGTCGGACGGCGTCCCCCGGGTGATGGTCGTCGTCTACGAAGAGCCCGTTCCCACGCCGTGGGAACACTTCTCCCGGGACGTGGCGTTTCCCCACGCATGGGCCTGCCTCCTCTCCGCCAGCACGGGCGCGGACGCCATCCACCTGGACTGCGCGGCCAGCGCCCCAGACTCGCCCGTCGCGCCGTTGGATGCGGCGAACCTCCCGGCGGACCTGCGTGCCCTGCGATTCCTCGTTTCCGGCGCCTCGCGGTGGGAGCACGCGACGGGCGGCCGGTGTTGGCGGTGGGCGCGCCATGCTTGAGATGCTCGACCGTCCGTGGCGCATCTTCGCCACCGGGTTGTCCTTCGCCACCTTCGGGCTGGGGGGACTGGCGCTGCGCCTCATCTACTTTCCGCTGCTCGCGCTCTTCGTGCGCGACCCGGAGCGGCAGCAGCGGCTGGCGCGGCTCGCGGTGCACTACACGTTCCGCTTCTTCATCGGCTACATGCGCGCGCTGGGCGTGCTGCGCTACGAGTTGCAAGGCGTGGAGAAGCTGGCGCGCTCCGGGCTGCTCATCCTGGCCAACCACCCGTCGCTCATCGACGTGGTGTTCCTCATCTCACTGGTCCCCAACGCGGACTGCGTGGTGAAGGCGAGCCTGGCGAACAACCCGTTCACACGCGGCCCCATCCGGGCGACGCGCTACCTGAGCAACGATTCCGGGCCCGGGCTCGTCCAGGACTGCATCGAGTCCGTGAAGGCCGGCAACAACCTCATCATCTTCCCGGAGGGCTCGCGCACACCGCTCGACGGGAACATGCAGCTGCAGCGAGGCGCCGCCAACATCGCGGTGCGCGGCCCGTGCGACATCACGCCGGTCATCATCCGCTGCGAGCCTCGGGGCCTCACCAAGGGCATGCCCTGGTGGAAGGTGCCGGAGAAGCCCATGCACTACGTCATCCGCGTGGAGGACGACATCCCCGTGTCCGCCCAGGACGCGGAAGCGGGCGAGGCGGCGAAGGCCGCGCGCCAGCTCACCACCCGGCTGCACGACCATTTCTCCAGGGGGAGCCAGGAACATGTTGGAGCTTGAGCAGGAAATAAAGCGGCTGGTCATCGACACGCTGAACCTCGAGGACCTGAAGCCGGACGACATCGATCCGGCGGCGCCGCTGTTCGTCGAAGGGCTGGGGCTGGACTCCATTGACGCCCTGGAGCTCGGCCTCGCGTTGCAGAAGTCCTATGGCGTCGTGCTGGCGAGCGACTCCAAGGAGAATCGCCGTCACTTCGCCAGTGTTCGGGCGCTCGCGGACTTCGTCAGCACCCACCGCACCCGTTCCTAAGCAGCCCCCGTCAAAACCAAAGCGAGGACTCACCCCATGACCAAGCACGAGCTGTTCGAGCGCCTGAGCGCCATCCTCCAGGAAACCTTCGACATCGAGCCATCCCGCATCGTCCCGGAGGCGCGTCTGCACGACGACCTCGACATCGACAGCATCGACGCCATCGACCTGCTGGTGCGCCTGAAGCCGGTGACGGGCCAGCGCGTTCCGCCGGAAGTCTTCCGCTCCGTGCGGACCATCCAGGACGTGGTGGACGCGCTGTACGGTCTGCTCGGCAGCGACTCCGCCGCGGCGTGAAACGTCTGCGTCCGGTGCTGTTGGGGCTCTTGAGCCTCGCCTACCCCCCGCTCGTCTATCTGGGCCTGGGCCACTTCGAGCCCCGCTGGATGGCGCTGCCCCTGGCGGCCATGGCGGTGGTGCGCGCGGTGGCCACGCGGGAGAAGATGTGGCTCGCGGCCGCGGTGGGCGCCCTGGTGCTCGCGGGCTCCAGCATGCTGGGCAACAACGCCCTGCCCCTGAAGCTCTACCCGGTGCTGGTGAACGCGGTGCTCCTCACCGTATTCCTCACCAGCCTGGTGTATCCACCCAGCGTGATTGAGCGGCTGGCGCGGCTTCGGGAGAAGGACCTGCCGCCGTCGGGCGTGGCGTACACGCGCCGGGTGACGCAGGTGTGGTGCGGCTTCTTCGTCCTCAACGGCGCGCTCGCGCTCACCACGGCGCTCTTCGCGAGCGACGCGACCTGGGCGCTCTACAACGGCCTCATCGCCTACGGCCTCATGGGCCTGCTGTTCGCGGGCGAGTGGGTGGTGCGGCAGCGGGTGCGCGCACGGCACGCCCATGGCTGAGCCGCTCGCGCTCGAAACCCTCCTCGTCCACGGCCGTCCCGCCGGGCACCCCGTGGCCCGGAGCGAGGACGGCGTGCGGGACTTCGGTGCGTTCCGCGCCCGGGTCGCCGGCTGGCGCTCGGCCTTCGCGGCGCACGGAGGCCAGCGCTACGCCCTCTTCACCGAAGACACCTTCGAGTTCGCCGCCGCGCTCCTGGGCGCCTGGCACGCGGGGGTGTGCATCTACCTGCCCGCGGACGCGCGCCCCGCCACGCTGGACGCGCTGAAGGCCCACGTGGACGGCTTCGCGGGCCGGGCCCCCCAGGGACAGGGGCCGCTGGCGCCCGCGATGAACGAGGACGGGACCGCCGCCGCGTTCCAGGCGTTGTCACCCGGGCTCGCCGCGCTGGTCGTCTACACGTCGGGCTCCAGCGGAGAGCCCACCGCCATCCCCAAGCGCCTGTCGCAGCTGTCCAGCGAGGTGGCCACGCTGGGCCGGCTGTTCGACGAGGCCGTGGGGGACGTGCCGGTGCTGGCCACCGTGTCTCACCAGCACATCTACGGACTGCTGTTCCGGGTGCTGTGGCCGCTGACGTCCGGCCGCCCGTTCGATGCGAATGCCCTGCCCTATCCGGAGGACATCCTGGCCGCGCTCCAGACCGGCCCCGGCCTGTTGGTGGCGAGCCCCGCGCACCTGAAGCGCTTGCCGGCCACGCTGGACTGGGCGGCCATGCGCGGGAATCTGCGCGGGCTGTTCTCCTCCGGCGGGCCGCTCACCCCCGAAGCGCTCCAGGCCTGCCGCGACCTCCTGGGCCGGGCGCCGGTGGAGGTGTACGGCAGCTCGGAGACGGGCGGCGTCGCGTGGCGCCGGCGCGACACGGACGACAGCGCGTCCTGGCGCACGATGCCGGGCGTGGAGGTGCGCGCGGAAGACGACGCGCTCCGCGTCCAATCCCCCCACCTGGACCTGCCCCCGGGCGAGTGGTTCACCACGGAGGACCGCGCGCGGCCCGTGCCCGGCGGCTTCGAGCTGTTGGGGCGCCGCGACCGGCTGCTCAAGCTGGAGGAGAAGCGCGTGTCGCTCTCCGCCATGGAGCGGACCCTCGTGGCCGGGGGCCTTCTGCGCGAGGCCCGGGTGCTGCCCCTCACCGAAGGCCACCGGGTGATTCTGGCGGTGGTGGGGGTGCCGGACGCGGAAGGCTGGCGGCTCCAGGAGTCGGGGGGCAGGCGGTCCCTGAGCCAGGCGCTGCGCGAGAAGTTGGCCCCGCATTTCGAGTCCAGTGCCTTGCCGCGCCGGTTCCGGTATCTGGAGGCCATGCCGGTCAACTCCCAGGGCAAATCCACCGAGGCGGCGCTCACCGCGCTCTTCGACCCGAAGCGTCCCCCGTTCCGCGTGCTGGAGCGCTCCGACGAGCGCGTGCTGCTGGCGGTGGAGGTCCCCGCGAATTCGCCCTACTTCGAAGGGCACTTCCCGGGCTCGCCCATCCTGCCCGGCGTCGTGCAGGTGGAGTGGTCACTGCTGCTGGGCCGCGAGCACTTCGCGCTGCCGCCGGACTTCCTCCGCATCGAGACGCTGAAGTTCCAGCAGGTCATTCCACCCGGCACGCTGCTGTCGCTGGAGCTCACCTGGGCGAAGGAGTCCGGGCGGCTGGGGTTCAAGTTGACGTCGGCCGCGGGCTCGCACGCCAGCGGCCGCATCGTGTTGGGGGGAGGGGCAGGATGAAGGTCTGCGCGGTGATTCCGGTCTACAACCACGGCGAGGCCGTGGGCGCGGTGGTGAAGGCGGTGCGCAGCCACGGGCTGCCCTGCGTGCTGGTGGACGACGGCAGCGAGCCCGGCTGCGCGGCGGTGCTGGACGGCCTGGCGCGCGAGGACAGCGAGCACGTGGAGGTGGTCCGCCTGCCCCAGAACGAGGGCAAGGGCGGCGCGATGATGGCGGGCCTGCGCGCGGCCTTCTCCCGGGGCTACAGCCACGCGCTGCAAATCGACGCGGACGGCCAGCACAACGCCAACGACATCCCGCGCTTCCTGGAGCTGGCGAAGGCGCAGCCGGACATGATGGTGTGCGGCACGCCCGTCTATGACGAGTCCGTGCCCAAGGGCCGGCTGTACGGCCGCTACGCCACGCACATCTGGGTGTGGATCAACACGCTGTCGTTCGCCATCCGCGATTCCATGTGCGGCTTCCGCGTGTATCCGCTGCAGCCCACCGTGGCGCTCATCGACTCGGTGAAGATCGGCAAGCGGATGGACTTCGACGTGGAGGTGCTGGTGCGCCTGTTCTGGCGCGGCATGCGCATCCTCAACCAGCCCACCCAGGTACGCTACCCCACCGACGGCATCTCCCACTTCGACGTGCTCTGGGACAACGTGCGCATCTCCGGCATGCACGCCCGGCTCTTCTTCGGGATGTTGGTGCGGCTGCCCGTGCTCCTCTGGAACAAGGTGGCGAAATGAAGTCCCGCCACTGGGCGGAGATGGGGGAAACCACCTTCGTGGCTGGCATCTGGATCCTCTACTGGGTCCACCGGCTGCTGGGGCGCTGGCCCTTCCGCGTCTGCCTCTACCCGGTGGTGCTGGTGAACTGGCTCCGGCGGCCGGTGCTGCAGCACTCGTCGCGCCAGTACCTGAAGCGGATGCAGACCGCGACCGGGGCCCTGGGGCACGAGCCCCACTGGCGCGACAGTGTGCGTCACGTGCTGATGTTCGCGGAGACCATGCTGGACAAGCTGCTCGCGGTGAGCGGGCGCTACCGCTTCGAGAGCGTCCGCACCGAAGGCCGCGAGGAGCTCTACGAGGCGGCGAAGTCCGGCAAGGGCGGCATCATCGTCACCGCGCACATGGGCTGCCTGGAGCTGTGCCGCACCATGGCGGAGCGCCGGGGCGAGGTGAAGCTCAACATCCTGGTGCACACGCTGCACGCGGAGCAGTTCAACCGCCTGCTCAAGCGGCTCAACCCGGAGAACGACTTCCGGCTGATGGAAGTCACGGACATGGGCCCGGCCACCGCGGTCGCGCTGAACGAGCGCGTGGAGGCCGGAGAGTTCGTGGTCATCGCGGGCGACCGCATCCCGGTGAATTCCGCCCAGACCGTGCGCGTCGACTTCCTCGGCCACCCGGCGCCATTTCCGGTGGGCCCCTACGTACTGGCGGCGCTGCTCAAGTGTCCGCTCTACCTGCTGGGCTGCATCCATGAGGGCAAGGGCTACACCATCCACTTCGAGCGCCTCTTCGAGCGCGTCGTGCTGCCTCGGGGCAAGCGCGAGCAGGCGCTCACCGACTGCGCGCAGCACTACGCAGCCCGGGTGACGGCGCTCCTCCAGCGCGCGCCTTACGACTGGTTCAACTTCTTTCCCTTCTGGGATCAGGTGCATGTCTCCGCGAAGCCCCCCACTTTCTGACACCCCGGTCCGCTTCGACGGCGGACGGCTGACGCTCGAGGACGTGGGCGCCCTGTCGCGCCGCGAGCGCCCGGCGGAGCTGGGCACGGCCCCGGCCTTCCGCCAGCGCATCGCCAAGGGCGCCGCGTTCCTGGACCGGCTGCTGGCGGAGGACGGCGTCATCTACGGCGTCACCACCGGCTACGGCGACTCCGTCACGGTGTCCATCCCGCCCGCGCTCGTCGCGGAGCTGCCGCACCACCTCTACACGTACCACGGCATCGGCGCGGGCCGGTTCCTCACCCCGGAGGAGACGCGCGCGGTGCTGGCCACTCGGCTGGCGTCGCTGTCGCAGGGCTTCTCCGGCGTGGGCGTGCCGCTGCTCACCCAGTTGGAGCTGCTGCTCCAGCACGACGTGCTGCCCATGATTCCGGCGGAAGGCTCCGTGGGCGCGTCCGGCGACCTGACGCCCCTGTCCTACGTGGCGGCGGTGCTCTGCGGCGAGCGCGACGTGTGGCACCGGGGCGAGCGCAAGCCCGCGGCGCAAGTGCTGAAGGAGCTGGGCATCGCGCCCCTCAAGCTGCGGCCGAAGGAAGGCCTGGCCATCATGAACGGCACCGCCGTGATGACGGCCCTGGCGTGCCTGGCGTGGGAGCGGGCGGAGTACGTGTCCCGGCTCGCCACGCGGCTCACGGCGTTCAACGTGCTGGCGAGCGCCGGCAACGCGCACCATTACGACGAGACGCTCTTCGCGGCGAAGCCCCACGCGGGCCAGCAGCGCGTGGCGGCCCGGCTGCGCGCGGACCTGGTCACGGACCGGCCGCCTCGCAACGAGCAGCGGCTCCAGGACCGGTACTCGCTGCGGTGCGCGCCGCACGTCATCGGAGTGCTGGAGGACGCGCTGCCGTACTTCCGCACGCTCATCGAGAACGAGCTGAACAGCGCCAACGACAACCCGCTCATCGACCCGGACGGCGAGCGGGTGCTGCACGGCGGCCACTTCTACGGCGGCCACATCGCCTTCGCCATGGACGGGCTGAAGACCGCGGTGGCCAACGTGGCGGACCTGTTGGACCGGCAGCTGGCGCTGCTGGTGGACCCGCGCTTCAACCACGGGCTGCCCGCGAACCTCTCCGCGTCCACCGGCGCCCGCGCGGCCATCAACCACGGGCTCAAGGCGGCGCAGATCAGCGTCTCCGCGTGGACCGCGGAAGCGCTGAAGCAGACCATGCCCGCGTCCGTCTTCTCCCGCTCCACCGAGTGCCACAACCAGGACAAGGTGAGCATGGGCACCATCGCCGCGCGCGACTGCCTGCGCGTGCTGGAGCTGACGGAGCAGGTGGTCGCGGCCATGCTCATCGCGGCGCGCCAGGGCGTCACCCTGCGTCAGCGGATTGACGCGGACGCGAAGCCCGGCCCCGCGATGGCCGCGATGCACGCGGACCTGGAAGCACGCATCCCCTTGCTGGTGGAGGACCGGGCGCTGGACGGTGAGCTGCAGGGCCTTATCACCGCCATCCGCCGTCGGGAGTGGAGGCTGCATGAAGCCTGACCTGAGCTGCGAGCTGGAGATCGACCCGGCGTTCCACGATCTCGACATGATGGAGATCGTCTGGCACGGCCACTACGTGAAGTACCTGGAGCTGGCGCGCGCCGTCATCCTGCGCAAGCACGACTACGACTGGCCGCAGATGCGCGAGTCCGGGTACGGCTGGCCCGTGGTGGAGATGAAGCTCAAGTACGTCTCCCCCATCTCCTACAAGCAGCGCATCATCGTGCGCGCCGAAATCACCGAGTGGGAGAACCGGCTGCGCTTCGACTACCTGCTGCGCGACGCGGACACCGGGCGCAAGGTGAACCAGGCCCACACCATCCAGGTCGCGGTGTCCTTGAAGACAGGCGAGATGGAATACGTCTGCCCGGAAGTCCTCTGGAAGAAGCTGGGAGTGTGGCCGGGATGAAGCCCTTCCTCGTGTTGATGCTGTCGCTCTTGTCCGTGAGCGCTCACGCCGCGGACCTGGTGAAGGACGTGCGCGCGCGCCTGGTGGACGCGCCGCTGGTGCGCGGCCAGTTCGAACAGAAGAAGACCGTGCAGGGCTTCAAGAAGCCGCTCGTGTCCAAGGGAGACTTCCTCCTCGCCCGCGACCAGGGAGTGCTCTGGAACACGCGCACGCCGTTCGCTTCCACGCTGACGCTCACGCGCAAGTCGCTGAGCGCGCAGCAGGCCACGGGCGGCGCGGCCTATCACCTGGACTCCACCAAGGAGCCCGCGCTGGCGGCGGTGAACGAGCTGCTCTTCGCGCTCTTGTCGGGCGACGTCGCGGCGCTCCAGAAGCGCTTCACGGTCGAGGGCGCGCTGGTCGGCGACAAGGGCTGGAAGCTGGATTTGACGCCCACGGACGCGGGGCTCGCGCGCGTCTTCAAGCACATCCACCTGGAGGGTGACGGGTACGTGCGCCAGGTGCAATTGGACGAGACGCGCGGCGACAGCAGCGTCATTACGTTCGAGCAGCTCGCGCAGACGCCTCCTCCCGACGCCACGGAAGCGGAACGCCTTGGCAAATAAGCTGGCCATCCTGTGGGCGCTGGTGGTGCTCGCCGTTGGCATTCACCAGGTGCGGTTCTGGCGCTCCGCGAGCCTGGACACGGACGTGCTCGCGCTCCTGCCGGAGGACGAGCAGGCGCCTGAGGTGGACGCCGCCACGCGCAAGCTCGCGGACGAAGCCGGCCGGCAGCTCGTGCTGCTGGTGGGCGCCAAGGACTGGCCGTCCGCGCAGAAGGCCGCGGACGAGGCCACGCGCGTGCTCACGGAGTCCTCGGACCTGCTGGAGCCGGCGGTGGTGGACACCTCCGCGCTGGAGCAGGCGGTGGACTTCTACCGTCCCTATCGCGACCGGTTGCTCACGCCCGCGCAGCGCAAGTGGCTGGCGCACGCGACGCCGGAGGAGCTGGGCGGCACGGCGCTGATGAAGCTGTATCAACCCGCGGGCGCGCAGCTGACGGACTGGAACGCGGATCCGCTGGGCCTGTGGCAGGACTGGTGGCAGGCCCGCGCGGCGGAGACGTCCGCCCGGCCCCGCGACGGACGCATGTGGCTGTCCGGCGAGGAGCGCGAGTGGGTGCTCCTCATGTGGAAGAGCAAGGTGTCCGCCTTCGCGCTGGGGGACGGCTCGCGCGTCACCGCCACGGTGGAGCGGGCGCGCGCGCGGGTCGAAGCAGCGGTGCCCGGCGGACGGCTGGTGGCCGCGGGCGTGCCGCTGTACGCGGAGGCCGCCGCGGCGCAGGCGAGCTGGGAGATGTCCACCATCGGCTTCGGGTCGCTGGCGGCGGTGCTCATCCTCGTATGGCTCACATTCCGCTCGCTGCGGCCCATCCTCCTCGTGGGCGTGTCGCTCACGCTGGGCTGCGCGGTGGCGCTCACGGTCACCGCGCTGGTGTTCGACCGGGTGCACCTGCTCACGCTCGTCTTCGGCTCCAGCCTGGTGGGCGTGGCGGAGGACTACGGCTTCCACTACTTCGCCGCGCGTCAGGGCAAGGCCCCTTCGGAGCGCGGTCCGGTGATGCGCGCGCTCCTGCCCGGCATGGTGCTCGCGCTCGTCACCAGCGTGGTGGCGTACCTGGCGCTGGGCGTGGCGCCCTTCCCGGGCCTGCGGCAGATGGCGGTGTTCTCCGCCGCGGGCCTCACCGCCGCGTTCCTCACCGTGGTGTGCTGGTTCCCCTCGCTGGACACGGGCGCCCTGCCCATCACGCCCTTCGCGGAGCGCTTCTCCGCGTCCATCACCCGCTGGCCGCGCATCGCTTCCACCCCCGCGTGGTGGCTGTCCGGCGCGGTCGTCACGGTGCTCGTGGCCGTGGGCATCTGGAAGCTGGAGCCCCGGGACGACCTGCGCCAGCTGCAGGGCGCACCCGCGAACCTCATCGCGGATCAGCGGGAACTGGGGCGCCTGTTGGGACTGCCCAGTCCGGCGCAGTTCTTCCTGGTGCAGGGAGACAGCGACGAACAGGTGCTCGCGCGCGAAGCCGTGCTGAAGACGAAGCTGGACTCGCTCGTCTCCGAGAAGGTGTTCGCGGGCTACCGCGCCGTGTCTGATTGGCTTCCGTCCGAAGCACAGCAGCGCGAGGACGCGGCCCTGAGCGCCCGCGCGGAGGCCCTGGCGGTCGCCGCCGTCAGCGAGTCCACGGGTGAAGCCCCTACGCGCGCCGCGTTCTCCCCGGAGCCGCTCACGCCCAAGCAATTCCTCGCCGGTCCCGCCGCGGCGGTCATCCGGCAGCAGTGGCTGGGGACGCTGGGCAAGGCGCAATACAGCGTCCTCATGCTGCGCGGCCTCAACGACCCCAAGGTGCTGCCCCGTCTGGAAGAGGTGGCCCAGGGCCTGGAGGGCGTCCGCTGGGTGGACAAGACGGCGGAGATTTCCGGCCTGCTCAGCCGCTACCGCCGCATCATGGGCGGGCTCATCGTCGCGGGTTACTTCGCGGTGTTGCTCACGTTGGTGGCTCGCTTCGGGCGCCAGGCGTGGCGCGCGTGGGTTCCCTCCGTGCTGGGCACGCTGCTGACGCTCGCCATCTTCGGGTGGGCGGGCGCGCCGCTGCAGCTCTTCACCGTGCTGGGGCTGGTGCTGCTGCTGGGCATGGGCGTGGACTACGGCATCTTCCTTCTGGAGCACCCCGGTGACGGCTCCGCGTGGCTCGCGGTGGCGCTGGCCGGCGTGAGCACGCTCCTCTCCTTCGGGCTGTTGGGTCTTTCCGCCACGCCCGCGCTGCGCTCGTTCGGCCTCGCCATGCTGCTCGGCGAGGTCACCATCTGGATCCTCACCCCTTGTTTCCGACTTCCACCCGGGAAAGACACACATTGAAAACTGAATCGGCGGACATCCTCATCATCGGCGCGGGCCCCGCGGGCTCCGTCGCGGCGGGCCTCCTTCGCAAGCAGGGCCGTGATGTCCTCGTGCTGGAGCGCGAGCAGTTCCCCCGCTTCTCCATTGGCGAGAGCCTGCTGCCGCAGAGCATGGAGTACATCCAGGAGGCCGGCTTCCTCCAGGACGTGGTGGAGGCGGGCTTCCAGTACAAGAACGGCGCCGCCTTCGAGCGCGCCGGCAAGTACACGGACTTCGACTTCCGCGAGAAGTTCAGCCCCGGCTGGGCCACCACCTACCAGGTGCAGCGCGCCCGCTTCGACCAGATTTTGGCCCAGGCCGCGGAGAAGAAGGGCGCCACCGTGCGCTTCCGCCACGAGGTGCTGACCGTGGACTTCTCCAGCGGGCAGCCGGTGGTGACGGCGCGCTCCCCTGAAGGCGAGACGTACCAGGTGAAGGCGCGCTTCCTCCTGGACGCGAGCGGCTTCGGCCGCGTGCTGCCGCGCATGTTGAACCTGGAGACGCCGTCGAACTTCCCCGTGCGCGGCGCCATCTTCACGCACGTGGTGGACAACGTTCCGCTCGGCACCTTCGACCGGAACAAGATCCGCGTCACGACGCACCCGGAGCACGTGCACGTCTGGTACTGGACCATCCCCTTCTCCGACGGCCGCTGCTCGCTGGGCGTGGTCGCGAAGAAGGAGTTCCTGGACCAGTACACCGGCACGGACACGGAGCGGCTCCAGGCCATCGTGAAGGAGGCGCCGTCGCTGCAGAACCTCCTGAAGAACGCCGTCTGGGACACACCCGCGCGCAAGCTCACCGGCTACGCGGCCAACGTGAAGTCGCTGTGGGGCCCGGGCTTCGCGCTGCTGGGCAACGCGGGCGAGTTCCTGGACCCCGTGTTCTCCTCGGGCGTCACCATCGCCTTCAAGTCCGCGAGCCTCGCCTCCGCCTGTATCGCCCGTGAGTTCGCGGGGGAGAAGGTGGACTGGGAGAACGAGTACGCGAAGCCGCTCAAGGCCGGCGTGGACACCTTCCGCACCTTCGTGGAGTCCTGGTACGAGGGCGGCTTCCAGGACATCATCTTCCACCCGAACCCGTCGGAAGACGTGCGCCGGATGATCTCCGCCATCCTCGCGGGCTACGCGTGGGACAAGAACAACCCCTACGTGGCGGACAGCAAGCGGCGCCTGACCGTCCTCGAGGCGCTGTGCGCGGCGTAGTCACCGCCCTGCTCGTCGCGGGGCTGGTGGCCTGCACCAGCACGCCCCGGCCCCGGCCCGCCGCTCCTGGCGAGCCGTTGCCGGAGCTGCGCCTGGCTCCCGCCGCCCTCGGGGCGTCCGTGAGCCTGGCGCAGCAGCTGGTCTTCGCGCACGAGCAGGACCCCGGAGGCCCCCGCTCCCTGGAGGCCCTCCTGGAGGTGGACCCGGCCCAGATGCAGCTGGCCGGGTTGGCCATGGGGCACCGCATCCTCACCCTGCGCTGGGACGGCAGCCACCTGGACGAGGAGCGGGACCCCCGCCTGCCCGCCCAGTTCAACTCCGCGCTCGTCATCCGGGACGTGCAGCTCGTCTACTGGCCGGCCGACGCCGTGCGCGCCGCCCTGCCCGTGGGCTGGACGCTGGAGGACGGACCGGGACAGCGGACCCTGTCGAAGAACGGCAGGGAATGGGTGTCGGTGCGCTACGATGGCACCCCGCGCTGGGAAGGGCGCACGCAGCTCACCAACCACTCCGAGCACTACCAGCTCACCATCGAATCGCACGTCGCGGACGAGTGACAGCCCATGCCTCCTCCTGTCTTCCTCAACCAGTTGGGCCTCGTCTGCGCATTGGGCTCCGGGAAGCAGGAGGTGGCCCGGGCGCTGTTCGCGGACACCGTCTCCGGCGTCGCCTCGCATGCCGGGTACGCGGACCGTCCGCTGCACCTGGGCGTCGTCACCGCTCCGCTCGCGGCGCAGGACGCCCTGCCCCCTTCGCAGCACAGCCGCAACAACGCGCTCCTGCTCACCGCGCTGGAGCAGGTGCGCGCCGAGATTGACGCCGCCATCGCCCGGTTCGGTCCCTCGCGCGTGGCGGTGGTGATGGGCACCAGCACCTCCGGCATCGGTGAAAGCGAGTCGGCCATCGCCGGCCACCTGGCCACGGGCGAGCTGCCGCCCCGCTTCCATCTGCAGCAGCAGGAGCTGGGCTCCCCGGCGCTGGCGCTCTCGCACGTGCTGGGCACCCGGGGCCCCGCCTACGTCATCTCCACCGCGTGCTCCTCCAGTGCCAAGGCCCTGGCCAGCGCGGCGCGGATGCTGCGCACGGGCACCGTGGACGCGGTGCTGACGGGCGGCGTGGATTCGCTGTGCGGCTTCACCGTGGCGGGCTTCCGCTCGCTGGACTCCGTGAGCGAGGAGCGCTGCAACCCGATGAGCGCCCACCGCCACGGCATCAACATCGGCGAAGCGGCGGCGCTGTTCCTGATGACGCGCGAGCCGGGGCCGGTGCGCCTGTCCGGCTGGGGCGAGTCCTCCGACGCGCACCACATCTCCGCGCCGGAGCCCGGCGGCAAGGGCGCCATGGCCGCCATCCAGGAGGCCCTGAAGCGCGCGGGGCTTTCGCCGGAGCAGGTGGACTACGTGAACCTGCACGGCACCGCCACGCCGCAGAACGACGCCATGGAGACCCGCGCCGTGCACGCGCTCCTGGGGCCGGGCGTGAAGGCCAGCTCCACCAAGCCGCTCACCGGCCACACGCTGGGGGCCGCGGGCGCGCTGGAGGCGGCCTTCGCGTACCTCACGCTGGTGGACAACCCGCACGGCAAGCTGCCCGGGCACTTCTGGGACGGGGCCGTGGACGACTCCCTGCCGGCGCTGTCGCTGGTGAAGCCGGGCGAGGCGCTGGGGCGCCCGGTGAAGAGCGTGCTGAGCAATTCGTTCGCCTTCGGGGGCAGCAACGCCGCCCTCGTGCTGGAGCGCGCATGATGCGCATCGTGATTGATCAGCCCGTCGAGGAACTGGTGCCCCATCAGGGGCGCATGCGGCTGCTCGACCGCGTCCTGGAAGGCGACGCGGACTCGCTGCTCGCGGAGGTCACCGTGCGCGAGGACAGCCTCTTCTACGCGGACGGCGTCGTGGGCGGCTGGGTGGGCATCGAGTACATGGCGCAGGCCGTGGCCGCGTGGGCCGGGTGGCATGCGCGCAAGCGCGGCGGCACGCCCCGGGTGGGCTTCCTGCTGGGCACGCGCCGCTACGAGTGCAACCGCCCCACGTTCAAGCTGGGCGAAACCCTGCGCATCGAGGTCCACCGCCAGTTCTCCGCGGACAACGGATTGGGCCAGTTCGACTGCACCTTGCGCATCGGGACGGAGCAGGTGGCCACGGCGGCGCTGACGGTCTACGAGCCGCAACCGGGGCAGGACCTGGGAAGGGGCAACACAGATGGGTGACAAGACGGTGCTGGTGACGGGCTCCAGCCGGGGCATCGGCCGCGCCATCGCGCTGCGCCTGGCCCGCGACGGCTACGACGTCGTGGTGCACTGCCGCAGCAAGCGCGAGGAGGCGGACGCGGTGGCCGCCCAGGTCCGTGAGGCCGGCCGCGAGTCCCGCGTGCTCCAGTTCGACGTGGCGGACCGCGCCGCCACGCAGGCCGCGCTGCTTTCGGACGTGGAGGCCCACGGCTGCTACTACGGCGTGGTGTGCAACGCGGGCATCGCTCGCGACAACGCCTTCCCCGCGATGACGGCGGAAGAGTGGGATGGCGTCATCCACACCAACCTGGACGCGTTCTACAACGTGCTCAACCCGCTCACGATGCCCCTGGTGCGCCGCAAGAAGCCGGGCCGCATCGTCACGCTGTCGTCCGTGTCCGGGCTCATGGGCAACCGGGGCCAGGTGAACTACAGCGCCGCCAAGGCGGGCATCATCGGCGCGACGAAGGCGCTGGCGGTGGAGCTGGCCAAGCGCGACATCACCGTCAACTGCGTGGCGCCGGGCCTCATCGACACGGAGATGGTGCCTCCGGAGGTCCTGGAGGAGGCGCTCAAAATCATTCCCGCCCGCCGGATGGGCAAGCCCGAGGAGGTCGCCGCCGCGGTGGCCTTCCTCATGTCGGAAGAAGCGGCCTACATCACGCGGCAGGTGATTTCGGTGAACGGGGGGATGATCGGATGAAGCGCGTAGTCGTCACCGGAGTCGGTGCGCTGAGCCCCCTGGGCCATGACTGGAAGACGGTCGAGGCGCGGCTGCGCGCGCGCCAGAACGCCGTCCAGGTGATGGAGCCCTGGAAGGCCTACGAAGGCCTCAACACGCGGCTGGGCGCGCCCGCCCTGCCCTTCGAGCTGCCGCCGTCCGCGTACTCGCGCAAGACGACGCGCACCATGGGCCGCGTGGCGCTGATGGCGACGCGGGCCAGCGAGCTGGCGCTCCAGGACGCGGGCCTGTTGGGCAGCCCCCTGGTGAAGAGCGGGAAGATGGGCATCGCCTATGGCTCCTCCGCGGGGACGCCGGAGAACATGGGCGACTTCGGGAAGATGATCACCCACAAGACGACGGAGGGCATCACCGCGACGACGTACCTGCGGATGATGTCCCATACGGCGGCGGTGAACATCGGCGTCTTCTTCGGCGTCACCGGGCGCATCATCACCACGTCCAGCGCGTGCACCTCCGGCAGCCAGGGCATTGGCTACGCGTATGAAGCCATCAAGCTGGGCCGCCAGGTGGCGATGCTCGCGGGCGGCGCGGAGGAGCTGGACGCCACGGGCGCGGCGGTGTTCGACACCCTCTTCGCCACCAGCACCAAGCACAACGAAGCGCCGCACCAGTCCCCCCGCCCCTTCCACGCCGAGCGCGACGGGCTGGTGCTGGGCGAGGGCGCGTGCACGCTGGTGCTGGAGGAGCTGGAGCACGCGAAGGCGCGCGGCGCCACCATCCATGCGGAGCTCTTGGGGTACGGCACCAACAGCGACGGCCGCCACGTGACGCAGCCCAACGCGGACACCATGGCGGAGGCCATGCGGCTGGCGCTGGAGGACGCGGGCGTGCCTGCTTCCGCCATCCCCTACGTCAACGCGCACGGCACGGCGACGGACACGGGCGACGTGGCGGAGAGCGCGGCGACGAAGACCGTCTTCGGGGAGAAGGTCGCCATCTCCAGCCTCAAGAGCTACATGGGCCACACGCTGGGGGCCTGCGGCGCGCTGGAGGCGTGGATGACCATCCAGATGATGCGCTCGGACTGGTTCGCGCCCACGCTGCACTTGACCGCGGACTCCGTGGATCCGAAGTGCGCGCCCCTGGACTATGTCGTGGGTGAGGGACGTGCGTTGCAGACGGACCTGGTGATGAGCAACAACTTCGCCTTCGGTGGCATCAACACCTCGTTGATCTTCCGCCGCTGGCCTTGATGCCTGGAGACACCGCCATGAAGAAAGCCCTCCTGTTGCTGGCCCTGACCGCCGCGAGCCCCGCCCTGGCGCGCGACACCGTGACGAAGGTGAAGCTGGCGGACGTGATGGCCCTGCCCGAGGCCAAGCAGAAGCTGGACGGCTCGGTGAAGTTCTTCATGGCGGGCGCGAAGACGCCCAACGTGCTGAAGACGCTGGGCAGCGACACCTCGAACAAGAAGACCAACGGCGTGGGCAAGTCGGACGACTACGCCTGCAAGTGGGCCGCCCTCTCCGCGATCATCGCCCTGCAGGAGGGCGCGAAGAAGAACGGCGCCAACGCGGTGGTCAACGTCGTCAGCTACTACAAGAAGGTGGAGTTCAAGAGCGCCACCGAAATCGAGTGCCACGCCGGCAGCTTCGTTACCGGCGTCGCGCTCAAGGGCGACTACGCCACCATCGCCAAGTAGCCCCGAAGGCTGTTCCGCGCGGTGGGTCCTACCGCCGCGCGGGCACCTCGATGCGGCAGACGCTCCCGGGCGCCAGGTTCCGTGAGCGCATCCAGTCCTCCAGGTCGCGGTCGATGCGCGCCGAGGCCTCCGCGTTGAAGCGACGGTTGTCCTGGAGCTTCCAGCCCTGCGGGTAGTTGCCCGAGTAGCCGTTCACCGTGGGCACGCCGTGCTCGCCGGACGCCCACACGGCGTCCAGCTGGTACTTCCACTCCTGGGCCTCACCGGACGTCGGCGCGTAGAAGAAGGTCGCGCAGCCCGGTGCGATGCGCGCGGCCACCGCCTCCACGTCCGCGCGAGCTTCGTGCCGGTCATAGGCGGGACTGTTGAGGCCCTGCTCCAGGAGACACAGCGCGCCCAGGCCCACCGCCAGCGCCGCGCGTCCGGAGTCCCACTGCCGCTGGAGGTACAGGGCCAACCCCACGGCCGCGGGCACCAGCAGCCACATGCCGATGCGGGCCAGGGCCCGGATGGCCGCCGCGCCGGGCACGCCGTGGAAGACGAGCCACCAGGGCGTGTAGCCGCCGGTGTAGCGCGACGCGAGCACCACCGTGGCCACCGCCACGACGAGCAGCAGTCGCACCGCGGGCCGTGAGCGCGCCTGCCACAGGCCGATGCCCGCGAGCACCGGGGTGACGAAGCCGAAGCCCAGGCGGTGCTCCCACGCCACGGGCATGCGCTGGAACTTGGAGAAGCTGTTGGTCCACCCGTACAGCCAGCTGTCCTGGCCCACGAAGAACCAGCTCCAGAAGCGCGGCACCATGGGCGAGACTTCCGCGAAGGTGCGCAGCCCCACCGTGCCAATGGCCTGACGTGAGTGCAGGACGAGCGGCGCGAGCAGCGCCAGCCCCAAGACTCCGAAGCCCGCGAGCGCCGGGAGGTGGCGGCGCAGCGCCGTCAGCAGCGGACCGCGCGTGTCCCGGAAGACGAGCCCGGCGATGAACGCCAGCAGCAGGAAGAAGAAGAGGAACCATCCCCAGTAGAAGCCCGCGTAGAGCTGGGCCACGAACGCGCCCACCAGCAGCGCGGACCAGGCCATCCCACGCCGCCGGTCCGTCTCCGGCCGCGTCAGCGCGATGACCGCGCCCACGGCGATGAGCGCGAAGAACTGTCCTTCCAGCTGCGGATGGTTGAGCTGGTTGATGCGCGGCGCGCCGGCCGTGAAGAGCACCGCGCCCACCACTGCGGGAAAGACGCGCAGGCCAAAGCCTCGCCGCAGCAGCCACACCGCCGCGGCGTAGTTGAGCGCCGCCATGGTGAGCGACCACGCCTGCCACGACAGGTCCGCGCCAAGGCCCAGCGCGCGCCACAGCCAGTAGAACGGGGCCACGCCCAGGAGCACGTCGGAGTACGCGGCGACGTTGAGCTCCGGGTAGAACATCGGCGGATCCCAGAAGCGCGCGTGCGCCGGGTCGCCGGTCACGAAGCGCCAGCCGTGCTCCAGGACGTAGTGGTTGAAGCGCACGTCGCCCTCGTCACCCTGTACGAGGCGCAGCCCGGACAGGATGGCGGGATGATGCGACAGCAACAGGGCCAGCACGCCGCCAGCGAGGACGAGCAGGGCGACGCGGGTGCGTTCCGAGACGGCGGTTCCCATGGGCGCCGGGAGCGTTAACACACCGGACACGCCCGCTGGAATGACGGAGGGCGTCCAGCAAGCGCGCCCTCCATCCCCGTCACGCGGTGGTCAGCGCGTCGGCAGGTCCAACCAGGACGGCCCGCCGAGCGACAGCGTCGCGCCGGTGGTGTTGGCGTCCAGGTAGAGCGGATCCTCCGTGTCCACGACGAGCGCCAGCCGGTGCAGCACGGGGACGTCGTACGCGGTGGCGGGGAACGTCAGGTCCAGGTCGAGCGGCACGCCCGGCGTCGCGTTCTTCCACGAGAGGGGCACATGGGTGATGAGCCCGCCGAAGTCGCCCAGGAGGTCGTACAGGTAGGCGACGACCGTGCCCGACGCGGTGGAGGGCGTGACGCGCAGGCGCAGCGTGGCCGAGCCCCGGATGGCGACGCCGCTCGTGGTGAGGGACGACGTCCAGACGCCGGCGTTGAGGCGGTTGACGCCCGGCAGCCAGACCACGGGCGGAATGCCGGTCAGCGCCTGGAGCCCGTTGGTCAGCAGCGCCACGCCCGCGTCGGCGTTCGTGTCGAAGCCGGACCAGACGGTCCGCGAGCCGCTCGACGACGGCGTGCCGCCCAGCGTGCCGGTGCCATCCAGGACGCGGATGGCGCCCAGGCCGAAGCGCTGCGTGCCCTTGGAGACCTGGGCCCAGGACGCATAGCCCTCCGTGTCGCCGTCGTAGGTGCGCAGCACGACGGGCGCCTCACGGGAGATGCCGGTGTCCACGCCCGCGACGTACTGGTCCATCCAGCGCGTCACGCTGGTCCAGACGCCGTTGGGCAGGCCCAGCAGGCCCGTGGCCTCCACGACGGCGTGGTCGCCCGGCGCGAACTCCAGCCGCTTGGGACCCGCGAGCTGGCCGTAGAACGACACGAGCTGGTTGGGCGGGAAGAGGCTGTCGCCATACGCATTGGCCATCAGGATGGCGGGCTTGTTGGCGTTGATCTGGCTGATGTACGTGGCCGCCGAGCGCACGCGCCCCCAGGCCTTGATGGACTCGATGTTCCGGTTGGCGAAGTAGTCGTTGATGGTGGTGCTCAGCTCGGGGCCAGGCCGGCCCAGCAGGGTCGCGGCGAGGTTCAGCAGCGCCACCGCCTGCGGACGCCGCGTCTCTCCGCCGAACAGCGACGCCACCAGGTCCGACCAGCCGGAGAGCGCCGCCACCGCCTTCACGCGCGAGTCGAAGCCGGAGGCGATGAGCGAGATGCCCGCGCCATAAGAAACACCCGCGAGCCCGATGCGAGAGGGATTCGCGGTCGTGTTGGCGAGCATCCAATCAATGACGCGCGACGTGTCCGCGATGTCCGCCGGTCCGGCCGTATCAATGCCACCGCCGGAGGCCCAGAAGCCGCGCGGCGTATAGGACAGCGCCACGTAGCCCTTCTGCGCCATCGCGTTGGCCTGGGCCAGGTACTCCAGGTCGTTGAGTCCCCAGCTCGAGATGAAGACCACGGCCGGATGCGGACCCGGCGTCGTGGGCGCGATGTAGTTCGCCTTGAGAATGGTGCCGTCGCTGCCGGGGATGTCGACGAACCGGAAGCCGGTGGTCGGCAGGGCCAGGCCCGTGAGCGGCAGCAACAGGAACAACATGACCACTGGCAAATGCTTGCACCACGCAGGGAGTTTCAAAGTCATTGAGACACCTCAGGGGGCGGCTGGGGAGTGAAGCGCGGCCATATTGAGACCCGTTGATTCCCGAGTCAATACGCAGACGAGAATAAGCAGAATTCCAAACCAAGCGCGTTGTTTGTTATCTCAGAGCAGCTTCTGCCCCAGCACGTCGAAGGCCTCGACGACGGTCGCGGCGGCGGGGCTGGCGGCGTACTCCTCGACGAGCAGGGTCCAGATCATCGTGTCCCGGAGCGCGCCGTCGGGTGCGACGAGCCGCTGTCTCAACGTGCCTTCGTGAACGAAACCCAGCCTCCGGGCGACCGCCGAGCTGCGGACGTTGCGGGGGTCGCAATGGATCTCCACCCGGCGCACGCCCTCCACTTCGAAGGCGACGCGGGTGAGCGCCCCTGCCATTTCCGTGGCGAGCCCCCGGCCCGTGTGACTGGCAGAAATCCAGTAGCCAATCTCCAGGGCCCCCTCGCCCACCCGGGGATGCAGGCCCGTGCCGCCAAGAACCTCGGAGCCGTCGCGACTGAACACGCCGTAGGCGAAGTCCTGTCCCAGGTCGAAGACACCGCGCATCCGGCGCAGCTGCCCGGCCTGCTGCTCGACGCTCATGGGATAGCGCTTCGCCCACTCCATCCAGGGACGCAGGTGTTCCAGGCTGGCTTCGATGGCTCGCAGTGCCAGCGGCGCATCCGCCGGTGACCAGCAACGGAGCACGGTGCGCGCGGTCTGGACCGTGTATGCGGGACGAAACGCGGTGGGAGTCATGGGCCCTCCGGATGGCTCAACCCCTGACCGTAGTCAGAACTCGATGCCCGTGGGACACCGCACCGCGCCATCGTCCCCGGACGTCCAGAACGCAATGGCTGGGATGAAACCGCCATTTGCGCTGTTGGGGGCGCGCCCGCGTGCGCCAGAGTGCGCCACCCCGTACGGGCAACATCCAGGAGCCTCCATGTCGTTCCGTTCCAGACCGCCGTTTGGCGCCGCGCGCATGACGCTCGGCGTCTGCGCTTCCGCGCTCATCACCGCGTGCGCCTCCACCTCGCCCGCGGAGAAGTCCCCGCCGGCCCAGGCCGCCGCCACCCCGGCTCCGGCTCCGGCCGCCCCCGCCGCTCCCAAGCCGCACTTCGGGAGCTTCGGTATCGACACTCCGGGCATGGACACGTCCGTCGCTCCGGGCGACGACTTCTACCGCTACGTCAACGGCAAGTGGGCGGACACCTCGGAGATTCCCCCGGACCGCTCCTCCTTCGGCATGTTCACGCGCCTGGCCGAGGACGCCACGAAGCAGACGCGCGACCTGCTGGAGGCCGCCGGGAAGTCGGACGCCCCCGCCGGCAGCGAGGAGCGCAAGCTGGGTGACTTCTACGCCAGCTTCATGGACGAGGCCGCCATCGAGGCCAAGGGCGCCACGCCGCTCAAGCCGGAGATGGATCGCATCGCCGCCGTGGCCAACCGCAAGGGCCTGGCCTCGCTGCTGGGCACCACGATGCGCAGCGACGTGGATCCGCTCAACACCGGGCACTCCACCACGGACCGGCTCCTGGGCCTCTGGGTGGCGGAGGACCTGAACGACCCCAGCCGCTACGCCGCCTATATCCTCCAGGGCGGCCTGGGCCTGCCGGACCGCGACTTCTATCTGAAGGACACGCCGCGATTCAAAGAGGTGCGGGAGAAGTATCAGCAGCACATCGCGACCCAGCTGAAGAACGCCGGCATCCCCGACGCGGAAGCGAAGGCCCGCGCCATCTTCGGCCTGGAGATGAAGATCGCGAAGATCCACTGGTCCGCGCAGGACACGCAGGACGTGGAGAAGGTGAACAACCCCTGGAAGCAGACGGACTTCGCGAAGAAGGCGCCCGGCATGGACTGGGCCGCGTACTTCGCGAGCGCCGGCCTCGCGGCCCAGAAGGACTTCATCGTCTGGCAGCCGTCCGCCATCACCGGCATCGCGAAGCTGGTGGGCAGCGAGCCCCTGCAGACGTGGAAGGACTACCTGGCCTTCCACGCCATCCAGCAGGGAACCCCGTACCTGTCGAAGGCCTTCGTGGACGCGGGCTTCGACTTCAGCGGGAAGACGCTCTCCGGCGCGCAGCAGCTGAGCGACCGCTGGAAGCGCGGCGTGAACTTCTCCAACTTCGCCATGGGTGAAGCGGTGGGCAAGCGCTACGTGGAGAAGCACTTCCCGCCCGCCGCCAAGGCCGAGGCGGACCTGATGGTGCGCAACATCCTGGCCGCGCTCGGCCGTCACATCGACGCGCTCGAGTGGATGTCGCCGGAGACCAAGGCCCGCGCCAAGGAGAAGCTGGGCACGGTGCAGGTGGGCATTGGCCACCCGGACACCTGGCGTGACTACTCCGGCCTGGAGATCGTGAAGGGAGACGCCTTCGGCAACGCGGAGCGCGCGGAGCTCTTCGAGCACCAGCGCAACCTGGCCAAGCTGGGCAAGCCCGTGAACCGCATGGAGTGGTTCATGACGCCCCAGGAGGTCAACGCGCTCAACTCGCCGCAGCAGAACTCCATCATCTTCCCGGCCGCCATCCTCCAGCCTCCGTTCTTCGACCCGAACGCGGACCCGGCCGTGAACTACGGCGGCATCGGCTCCGTCATCGGCCACGAAATCGTCCACAGCTTCGACGACGTGGGCGCGCAGTTCGACGCGAAGGGCAAGCTGGCCAACTGGTGGACGCCCAAGGACCTGGAGCAGTTCAAGGCCGCGGGCAAGGCGCTGGCCGCGCAGTACAACGCGTACAAGCCCCTGCCGGACATGAACGTGAACGGCGAGCTGACGCTGGGCGAGAACATCGCCGACGTGGCGGGCGTCTCCATCGCCCATGACGCCTACGTGATGTCCCTGGAGGGCAAGCCCGCGCCCACGCTGGACGGCTTCACGGGCGAGCAGCGCTTCTTCCTGGGCTTCGCGCAGGTGTGGCGCAACAAGTTCCGCGAACCGCTGCTGCGCCGGCTGCTCGTGACGGATGGCCACTCGCCCGGCATGTTCCGCGCGGCCACCGTGCGCAACCTGGACGCGTGGTACCCCGCGTTCGACGTGAAGCCGGGCCAGGGCCTCTACCTGACGCCGGAGCAGCGCGTGAAGGTCTGGTAGTCCGCTTCCCACCTGCACCGGGCGCACGAAGGCCGTGCGTCCGGTGCACGGGGCCGCGACGCAAGCGCTACTTCGGGTCGCCCGTGACGAGCGCGAGCGAGAAGCCGTCGTAGCCCTTGCTGCCCACCGTCTGCACGGCGGTGGCGCTCACCCGGGCTTCCGCGGCCACGGCCTCGTAGAAGCGGCGCATGCCCTGGATGTTCGCGTCCGTGCTGTCCGCGTCCACGATGCCGCCCTTGCGCACGACGTTGTCCGTGAGGATGACGCTGCCCTTGCGCGACAGCTTGAGCGCCCACGCGAAGTACTCCGCCGTGCGCACCTTGTCCGCGTCGATGAAGGTCAGGTCGAACGGCGCCTGGCCCTCCTTCTCCAGCTGGGCGAGCGTGTCCACCGCGTTGCCCAGCCGCACCTCCACCACGCCGGACAGACCCGCGCGGGCGATGTTCTCCCGGGCCACCTCCGCGTGCTTGGCCACCGCCTCCAGCGTGATGATGCGGCCTTCTGGAGGCAGCGCCCGCGCCAGCCACAGGGTGCTGTAGCCGCCCAGCGTGCCCACCTCCAGGATGCGCTTCGCCCCGTGCATCCGCGCCAGGAGCATCAGCAGCTTGCCCTGGTTCGGCGCCACGTTGATGGCGGGCAGCCCCGCCTTCGCGCTCGCCTCCAGCGCCGCGTCCAGCTCGGCGTCCGGCGCCACCATGTGGTCGGTGATGTAGCGGTCGACCTCGGTCCACTGCTCCTGGCTCATGCGTCCTCCTTGGAAGTGGACCTGTCCTAACGCCCTCGCCCCGCCGAAAAACCATTGGGGACGAAACTTAAAATGGCGCCATGCGACAATGTAGGAGTCAGTAGGCCGCTCCTCATCCCCCCTCGGAGGAACACCATGGAAATCAACCGCAAGTCGCCCGCCTCCATCGCCCCCACCACCAACACGGCCACCTCGCGCGCCCAGGCGCCCAAGGCGAAGCCCCTGACGGTGCGTGACGGCTTCGACTCCCAGGGTGCGCGTCCCTCCAACTTCGTGGACCGCCCGACGGGCCGTCCCTCGACCCCGGGCGCCAGCGTGCCGGCGTCGGCCTTCGCCTTCGGTGGCGGCAACGTCGCGGTGAAGCCGGGCGCGAACAAGATCGCCGACACGAAGCCGGTGGATCCGTCTCAGCCCAAGCCCAAGCTCACGGGCGAGCCGGTCATCGCGGTCATCGACGGTGGCGTGGACTACAAGCACACCGACCTGGACGACGCGATGTGGACGAACCCCGGTGAAATCGACGGGGACGGCATCGACAACGACGGCAACGGCATCGCGGACGACATCCACGGCTTCAACGTGGGCACCGGCAAGGGCGACCCGTTCAAGGGCGAGGGCACGGACCACGGCACGCACGTGGCGGGCATCATCGCCGCCGAGGACAACGGCGAGGGCAACACCGGCATCGCCGCGGGCAAGGCGAAGATTCTCAGCGTGGGCGGCCTGTACGACGGCGCGGACCTGCTCACCAACTTCGAGCGCTCGGTGGACTACCTGGTGAAGATGAAGACCGAGCACGGCGTGAACATCCGCGCCGCCAACGCGAGCTTCGGTGACTCCTACCGCGACGCCGCGTCCCAGAAGCGCTGGGAGGCCGCCATCCAGAAGCTGGCGGACGCGGACATCCTGCTGCTCGCGGCCACGGCCAACGGCAACGGCAGCAACATGAACAACGTGCCGGACATGCCGGCCAACGTGGACCTGCCCAACGTCCTCACCGTGGCGTCCATGGACCGCAACAACGACAAGCTGGCCCGCTTCTCGTCGCACGGCGACAAGGTGGTGGACCTGGCCGCAGTGGGCGAGGACGTGCTCAGCACCGTGCCCGGCAACGACTGGGAGGAGATGAGCGGCACCTCCATGGCCACCCCCACCGTGGCCGCCACCGCCGCGCGCATGTTCGCGGAGAACCCGGACCTGACGGCCGTGCAGGTGCGCGACCTCATCCTCAAGACGGTGGAGCAGGACCCGGACCTCAAGGGCAAGGTCATCACCGGCGGCAAGCTGGACATCCAGGCCGCCATCGACGCCGCCAAGGCCACCCTGGAGCCGAAGCCGGAGACGCAGGCCGTCGCCTCGCGCTGAAGAGCCCCTTCGCAACTTCGCGGTCTCCCTCCGGGCCCCCTCGCCATGTCCATGGCGGGTGTGGGCCCGGAAGCCGTTCCAGGACCCGGCGCTTCGCGGCTACGGTGCATCCACCTTCCTCTTTCGTGAGTCACCCATGCGCGCGCCGTCCGTGATGCGTCTTCTCGTGCTGTCCGTGCCCCTGTTCTCCGCGCCCGCGTGGGCCATCGAGCACTGCTCGTTCCAGGGCAAGCCCATCAACCTGGACAACGGCAACACCACCAAGAACCTCACCGGCACCGTGCGCTGCGTGGACGAGGACACGAAGAAGGAGACGCACACCGTCGCGTTCAAGAACGGCAAGAAGGACGGCTGGGAGGTCCGCCGCTGGTCCGACGGCCGCGCCGTGGAGCAGGAGTACAAGGCCGACAAGCGCCAGGGCGGCTTCAAGCGCTACGAGGACGGCCGGCTGGTGGAGACCGCGCAGTACGCGGACGACAACCAGCGAGGCGAGGAGGTGCGCTACCACCCCAACGGCAAGGTGTCCCGGCGAATTGACCGGCAGCCGGAGGACTCGAAGAGCACCTACGAGGACTACGACGAGACCGGGCGGCTGACCAAGGCGGGCTGTGGCCTCCAGTCCTCGTGGGAGGCAGGCCTGAAGGACTGTGTCTGGAAGGGGCCCTCGCCGCTCGTGTTCTTCCATCCGAACGGACAGAAGCGCTCCGTCATCCAGATGAAGAATGGACGGCGCGAAGGCGTGACGGAGCTCTTCGACAAGGACGGGCAGCGCACCGCGACCAACGCGTACTCCTCGGGCCTGCTCGACGGCGTGAGCACGCGGTACTCCGACGGGAAGGCCCTCACCTCCACGACCTGGGCCAAGGGCGAGCGGGAGGGCGACGAGACGGAGTTCTTCAAGGACGGCGGCAAGAAGCAGGTCGTCACCTGGAAGAGCCGCCAGCAGGTGAAGCGCGTGGAGTACTTCCAGAACGGCGAGCGCAAGCATGAGCTCGTCGTGACCGGAGACCGCGCGGTGGAGTCCTTCTTCGAGGACGACGGCGCGCTGCGCGAGCGGCGGAATCTGGTCAAGGGTGAATGGCACAACGGCTTCGACCCCGACGGCGTGACGGAGAGCTTCCTCCCGGACGGCGGCACGGAGCGCCGCGAGCACTACGTGAAGGGCAAGGCGGAAGGCCGCCGCCAGGTGTGGGCGGAGAACGGCACCCTCATCGAGGACTCGCAGTGGACGAAGGGCCGCGTCACCGAGCGCAAGCGCTGGAACCCCGACGGCGGGCTCGTGGAGGACGAGGCCTTCTACGAGGACGGCTCGCGCAAGAAGAAGTAGCAGGCGCGCGAGGGAGCGCCATCTTGACGGTGGATGGCGGCAAGATTACTGCCGTCATCCATCATGACGCAGAAGACGGAGCAGAAGCAGAAGTCGCATGACGCCATCCTCGCGTCCGCCGCCACGCTGCTGCTGGAGCGAGGCATCCAGGCCAGCTCCATCATGGACGTGATGAAGGGGGCGGGGCTCACCGTGGGCGGCTTCTACGGTCACTTCGACTCGAAGGAGCACCTCTTCACGGAGACCCTCCGGGCGACCGCTCGCACGACGTGGAACGCGCTCCTGCGCAAGGCGAAGGAGGATGCGCCGGAAGCGCCCGCGCTCAAGGTGTTGGTGCGCTACCTGTCGCGCAAGCACCGCGACGGCGTCACGCCCACCTGCCCGCTGCCCAGCATCACCTCGGAGGTGTCACGCGCGGGGGAGCCCTACCGGGGCGCGCTGGAGGCGGAGCTGCAGGAGTTCGTCCAGTCGTACGCGGAGCTGCTGCCCGCTGGGGCGCGGCGCCGGGAGAAGGCGCTGACCGCCATCGCGCTCATGTACGGCGCGCTGTCACTGGCGCGCGCCGTGCGCGGCACGAAGCTGGGGGACGAGTTCCTGGACGCGGCCAGGAAGCTGGGCGCGGAGCTGCTGACGAAAGAGGGGGCCTGAAGCTTTTCAGCTCCAGCCCCCTCCTCGACCTACCCGACTCGACTCACATCAGTCGCGCTGGATGGCGCCCTTCGGGACCAGGATGACGACCTCCTTGCAGTCCGAATAGATGATGGAGTTCATGTCCTGGTAGTTGTGGGTCGTCTTGCCGCCGTTGCGCACGATGCCCATGTCGTTGCCCTTGGAGCCGCCGCTGTAGTCCCAGCCGTGGCGCGACTGGAAGATGATGGCGCCGTCCGGCACCTTCCCGTCCGCGACGAGCTTGCGGTACTGGTCCGCGGACACGACGTTCGCGGTCGCGTTGCCGTACGGGCTCTTGATGGCCTTCTGCTGGGCGCCCGGGAACGGGATGGACTCCCAGCCGTTGCGCAGCATCTGCGCCATGCCGCCGCGGGGGTTGTTCGGGTCATTGCCCGTCGCCGCCGGCGTGTTCGGGATGCCCAGCCGGGTCATGTTGTCCAGCGTGGTGCGCACGCAGTAGCCCGTCTGGCCGTTGTTCAGGCGGGACGTGGCCAGCTTCTTCAGCGTGGCGTTGTTGGTGTCGATGCGGACGCCGTTGCCCAGCACCGCGCCGTTGTTGTTCGTGCCCTGGGTGTTGTTCGTGCCCTGGGTGTTGTTCGTGCCCTGGGTGTTGTTCGTGCCCTGGGTGTTGTTCGTGGTGCCGGGGCGGTTGCCCTGCAGCGCCTTGAGCGTGTCGGGGCCGACCTGGCCCGCGTTGCTGCCCGCCTTCACGCCGTTCGCCCGCTGGAAGTCCTCCACGGCCTTCTTGGTGACGGGGCCAAACTTGCCGTCCGCCGGGACACCCAGCATCTCCTGGAGCTGCTTCACCGCCGGGCCCTGCATGCCCTCGCGCAGGTTGTTGCCACGCACCTTCACCTGGTCCATCGAGGGCGCGGGGGTCCACGTCTTCGCCCCCGGCCGCTGGGGGGTGTTCGCGGGCTCGAAGGTGTCGGCGGTCTGCGACGGACGCGTGGGGGTGTTGGCGTTCGTGTTGGTGGCGCCGGGCGTCGCGGCACCGCCGAAGTGCGGCGCCAGCGCCTGCGCGCGCGCCCACACGTCGTTGGAGTAGTCATTGCCCGTGGTGCCCACGTCCATGCCCGCCAGGGTGCGGACGTTGCCCGGGCCGGAGTTGTACGCGGCCACCGCGCCACGAAGCTGCTGCGCCTCGGACCAGTCCGGGTGCGCCTTCTTCATGTCGTTGACGTAGCCCTTGAGGATGCCCGCCGCCTGGTCGATGTGCTCCGCGCTGGTGGGGCCACCCTTGGTCGTGTGGTAGCGGTGATCCACCTGCATCACACCAAAGCCGTTGCCGCCGTCGCCGTGGCCCGTCCGGTCCAGCGCCGCGCCCGCGCGCGACTCACGGCTGGCGATGGCCGCCAGCAGCGCGGGGGGCAGGCCGTGCTTCGCCGCCGCCGCCTCGATGTTGCCCTTGTACTGCTTCAGGCGCGCCAGGTCCGTCTGCGCCATCTTCGTCGACGCGGCCACGCCCGGCTGCAGCCCGTCCTGCCGCGCCGTGCGCGCGGAGGCGCCCGTCGGCTGGTACTGGGACAGGATGGCGTTGGGGTTCGAGCTGTTGCGAACCGGGCTCGTCGTCACAGCCTGGGAACGATTCGAGAAGACAGAGTTCGTGCGCTGGGACGTCGTCGCGGAGAGGCTCATTCGGGGATTCCTCGGTGGAGGCTGTGATTCCTGCCCCGATTATCCAGACCCCTCCCTGTGAGTTGCGTGAGATCTGGAAATAAAGATCTCACAGTTTAACCAGTTAGTAATTTTCCGCTCAAACTTGTCTGGACTATGAGGCCTGTCACGAACGGGCAACGATGACACCCCGGGTCCGCCTTGCTTCACAGCCGTTGACCCACGGTGATTTGTGGAAATTTTCAATCACACACAATCAACGCGAACGGGGCCTGTTCCCCTGAAGGAACAGACCCCGTGCGGCGCTACAGGCCTGTGACGCGGTGGGTTAGATGCCCGGGATGCCGGGGATGTCGTCCGGGATGAGGTCGTCGAAGAAGTCCTTCACCTTGCCGGCCACGTCCCCGGCGAGGTCGCCGATCTCGCCACCCAGGTCCGCGAGCACTCCGAGCGCGTCCTTGGCGGCCTCGACGCCGTCCTTCGCCAGATTGCCCAGGTGGCCGATGGCGGCCTCCGCCAGCTGACCGCCCGCGCCAGCCAGGTCCTTGAGCGCATCCACGCCCGCGTCGCCCAGGTCCGCCACGGCGACGAGCAGCTCCTTGCCGCCCTCCGTGAGGTTGTCCTTCCAGGCCTTGGCGACGTTCTTGAAGGACTCCACGCCGTCCTTGAGCAGGTCCTTGGCGAAGTCCTTGGCCCACGACACGCGGTTGTCGACGAAGTCCTTGATGGCCCCCGCAGCCTTGGTGGCCAGCTCGCCGCCCTTGCGCGCCATGCTCGACAGCGTGCTGCCCACCCACTCGCCGGCCTTGGAGAGGGCCTCGCCGGGGTTCTCCGCGATGTACTTGAGCGTCTCCACGGCCTTCTCGCCCGCGTTGGCCAGGCCCTTCACCAGGCCCTCCGCCAGTTCGGCGCCCGCGGCGCCCAGGTCCTTCACGGACTCCCAGGCCTTCTTGGCCAGCTCGCCGCCCTTGGCCAGGGCGTCGCCAATGGCCTCCTTGGCCTTGGCCGCGGCCTCGCCCGGGTTCTGCGCGGTCCAGGCCAGCAGCTCCAGGCCCTTCTCGCCCAGCTCCTTGGCCTTGTTCACCGTGTTGGAGACGAGCGTCGTCGCCCCGTCGATGAGCTCCTTGGCCTTCTCCTTCGCGGCGCCAGTGAGCTTGTCGTAGCCGGCCTTCAGGTCATTCAGCGTGGAGACGGCCTGCTTGTAGAGCGCCTTGCCGGCGTCCGTGGCCAGGTCCAGGCCGGAGTCCACCACGCTCTTGATGCCGTCGAGCGCCTTCTTCGCGGCCTCGCCCGGGTTCTGGGCGATGTACTTGAGCGTCTCCAGGCCCTTCTCACCCAGCTTCTTCGCGCCGTCGATGACGCCGTCGAGGACCTCCTTGGCCTCCTTCGCCAGCTCGCCGCCCTTCTCGATGGCGGTGTTGAAGGCCTCCGTGGCCGCCTTCACCGCGGCCTCGCCGTACTTGGACGGGTTGCGCACCACGTCCGCCAGCTTGTGGATGACCTTCGCGGCGCCCTTGAGGCCGTCGCCGGCCAGCTCCGCCTGGGACACGCCCACGAACTCGGCGGCCTTCACTGCGCCCTTGGCGGCCTTCTCCACGCCCCATTGGATCAGCTGCGCGGTGCCTTCCGGCCCGTAGTACGCGGCCATGTGCGCCAGGCCCGCGGGGCCCTGCGCGGCGGCGCCCGCCAGGTTCACGGCCTTCATCCAGTCCGGGGCCTTGTAGCCCTCCGGGTCGGCCTCGTACTTGGCCTTCTCCTGGCTGAAGCCGATGTCCATCGCCAGCTCGGCGGCGCCCAGCAGCACGCTGGCGCCCACGTCCACGGCCACGCCCACGCCGGTCAGATCCAGGGCGATGCCCAGGGCCCCGTCCGCGACGTTCAGCGCCGCGGCGGTGTGCGCGAAGTAGCCCAGGTCGTTGTTCTTGCCGTGCAGCTCCAGGGATTCCTTCTCGTACTTCACCGCGTCGATGGCGTTGGGCAGCGCGCCCGCCACCGGGACGACCTTCGCCAGGTTCTTGAAGACCTTGCCGGCCACGTCGGCGGTGATCTCCACGCCGATCTTGCCCAGCACCTTCTCCATCACCTTGAGGCCCTGGCCCACGAGCTTGCTGCCCGCCTTGTCCAGCAGCGGGCCCAGGCCCTTCACGGTGGTGTTGAGCGCGTCCGCGCCCAGGCCGTCCGTGAGCTTGAGCAGCGCCTTCACGGCGCCGGAGTCCATGTCCGTCACCAGCTTGGACACGATCTTCGCCGCGTCGCCGTCCAGCTTGCCCGCGAGCTTGGCGAACTGCTCCGTGGTCTTCGGATCCGACAGGACCTCGTTGAGGACCTTGTGCTCCATGCCGCCCAGGGCGCTCACCAGCTTCTTGCCGGCCTCCGCGTCCACCTTGCCCAGCTGGCCCACCAGGTTGTCCAGGGCCTTGGGGTCGGTGATGCCCTTGAGCGCGGCCTCCATCGACTCCGGACCGCCCAGCTTGGTGGCGGCGGACTCCAGCTTCTTCAGCTGATCCGGCGTGAGCTTGGACGCGAGCTGCGGATCCAGGCCCTTCACCTTCACGTTGGCCAGCTGCGAGCCCTGCTGGGCCACGTCCGTCGCGTTCTTCACGCCCGCGTTCTTGAGGACGTCCGCGAAGGCCTTGAGGTCCTTCTTGAGGTCGGGCACCTCCGCCAGCAGCTGAGCCGCGGCCAGCGCCTTGTCCTGCGTGGACGCGTTGGGGTCCGCCAGGGTGATGGCGGCGCCCGCGGCGCGCAGCGACCCGTCCAGCTTGCGCAGGTCATTGGCGAGCGCGGGGAACTTGTCCCCGGCGAAGTCCTTGAGCGCCTTGCCCAGCTCCAGCGTGGCGGAGGCCTTGTCGGTGGCGGAGGCGTTGGGGTCCGTCCACTTGCCAATGGCGCCCACCAGCTTCTCCGCCGCGGGCAGGCCCTTGAGCGCGGTGTCCAGCACGCCCTTCAGGTCCTCCGGCGCGAAGATGTCGCCAGTGGCCTTCGCCAGGGTGAGGGCCGCCTGCGCCTTGTCCGTCTTGGTCGCCTTGGGGTCCATCAGCTTGCCCAGCGAGGTGAGCGCGTCCGAGTTGGTGGCCAGCTTCGCCAGCTTGTCGTCCTTGATGCCCATGCGCTCCAGGGCGTTGGGGACCGTCTCCGGGAACTGCGAGGCCAGCTCGCCCAGGGCGGTGGCCTTCTCGGAGAAGGAGCCGGTGCCCAGCTTGTTGAGCGAGTCGTAGGCCTTCTTCAGGTCCTCCTTGCTCTTGTCCTTCAGCTCCGGGAAGAGCTTGGGCAAATCCTCCGGCTTGTCCGGCAGCGCCTCCGCGTGGGGCGGCTGCGTCTCCCCCGCCGGAGCAGCGCCGTTGACGTCGGCCCGCACCGGGACCGCGCCGTTGGCACTGCCCGGCACCGGGCCGGTGAGGGGACGCGCATGGCCGCCACTGGTGCCCAGCGGCGTGGCGAACGGGTTGGTCGTCTCGCCCGTCAGCCGGTTCACCCCGCCGCGGTTGTTCTGCGCGCCGCCCGAGGAGAACCCGTCATTGAAGAGCTTCACCGTGGGCTGCTTCGTCTGCGGCTGCATCTGCTGCTGCGTCTGCTGCTTCGCGGCCTGCTCGGCGGCGGCCTTCGCGGCGGCGTCAGCGGCGGCCTTCGCGGCGGCGGCGGCGCGGGCAGCGGCCTCGGCGGCGGCGCGCGCGGCGGCTTCGGCGGCGGCACGGGCAGCGGCGGCGGCGGAACCATCAATGGGGGTGGTCATGGGCGGAGCTCCTACGTTTTCGAGAATCGAGAAAAGTCCCCGGGATTCTCTACATTTCGCGGCGAATGTTGCCTGACTCTCCGCAATCGCGTGAATCCCGGAGCGATGCAGGCGATACGCCAGTGTCGCTCTGCGGGTTACATGGATCGCGCGGGCCCCACATGACGCAGGGAGGCATAGCGGACGCTATGTAATTTCCCCGAGGAGCCCCCGCTCCTGTCCGGCCGCGTCATGCCCTCCAGGGCGATTCAGGCCGGAGCGTCGGAGCGGAGCATCCACTGGCCCAGGCCCACGCACCCGGCGGAGGTGAACAGGGTCAGCACCCACACGACGCCGAAGGGGGCGTCCATGGACATGAGCAGCGGCAACGGCGTCCACCCCACGACGAAGGACGCCGGGGTGACCCACAGCGCCCTGAGGCCGCGCGTGAGCGCCTGGATGAGGCCCAGGGCGAGCCCGGTGAGGGCGAAGCCGACGAACATCGCCAGGGCGTAGGCCTTGTTGAACATCAGCATGTAGACGCCCAGGAACGGGAAGACATGCACGAGCCCGGGGAGCCAGACGAGGAAGGCGGTCAGCATCCAGCGGCGCGACGGCGGGGACTTGGACATGGGCCTCAATCCAGCCCAGGTCCTGGCTCCTCGCCATTCCCTGATGCGGACACTGTCCGGACGGCGATGACGTCGTTACCGCTCATCCTTCCGCGGCGCCGCTCATCACAAAGGCGCGGACCCGGTCTGGCGGCCCCCTAGTCTTCTTCGCGTCACGCACCGTCCGACCGGCGGTCCTTCGCGGAGTCAGTAGATGCGCCGCATCCTGCTTGCCCTCTGTACCCTTCCCCTGCTGCTTGGCTGTGCGACGGCGTCCCCCGGCGGCGGCGCGACGGCCGCTCAAGCGTCGGCGCCCACGCCGTTCCGCGTCCAGCGCTCGGGCCAGGGCCGACCGCTGCTGCTCATCCCCGGGCTGTCGTCGTCTGGCAAGGTCTGGGACGCGACGGTGGCGCACTACCAGTCCCGGTATGACTGCCACGTCTTCACGCTCGCGGGCTTCGCGGGGCAGCCCGCGGTGCCCGGCCCCTTCCTGCCGACGATGCGCCGCGCGTTGGCGGACTACATCCGCGGCGAACACCTGGAGCGCCCCATCCTCGTGGGCCACAGCCTGGGCGGAGTGCTGGCGCTCGCGGTGGCGGAGGATGCACCGGAGCTCGTGGGAGGGCTCGTGCTCGTGGACAGCCTGCCGTTCCTTCCCGCCGCGATGGACCCTTCCGCGACGGCCGAGAGCGTCCGTCCCCAGGTGGAGGAGCTGAGCGCGATGATGCGCATGCAGCCGCCGGATCAGCGCAATGCCCGGACGCTGCGCACGCTGCGCGGCTTCATCACCGACGAGGACAACGTCCAGACCGCGATGCGCTGGAGCGTGGACAGCGATCCGGAGACCATCATCAACGCCTTCTCCGAGCTGTCCACCACGGACCTGCGGCCCGAGCTGACGCGCATCCAGGTGCCCGCGCTCGTGCTGGGCTCGTGGGTGGCGCTGAAGGGCCGGGTGCCGAAGGAGCAGGTGGAGGCCGTCTACCGCGAGCAGTACCGCAACCTCTCCGGTGCACGCGTGGTGCTGAACGACACGGCCCGGCACTTCATCATGTGGGACGACCCGGCGGGCTTCCTGCGGGAGACCGACGCCTTCCTCGGCGCCCTGCCCGCACCGGTGGCCCGGGTGGAACCGGTCCACTGACTGTGTTCGACTCCCCGGTCCTTCGCCGGAGGCACGATTCGGATGACACGCTCGCGGGGCTACACGGCCTGCCAGGTGGGGGGCTGGGGACTGCACACCCTCCTCAACATCGCGCTGTCGGGGGCTCACGGCCCCCCGGCCATGGGCTGGCTCATCGCCGGTGCGACGGGGCTGGGGCTCACGCACGTGGCGCGCCGGACGCTGCGGTTGCACGCATGGGCCCGTCTGCCATTGCCCCGGCTGGTCGCGCGCGTGCTGGCGGCGGGGCTCGTCCTGGGCCTGCTCCAGAACACGCTCGTCTTCCTGGAGGCCGTGTTCGTCTTCCACGTGTACTCGCTGGAGCAGGCCTCCTGGGCGGGCTTCTTCAGCAGCGGCACCATGTGGTCGCTGGTGATGGGTGTCTGGTTGACCCTCTACATCGCCGTGCAGGCCGTCACGCATGCGCGGCGGGTGGAGTTGGAGCGCTGGAAGCTGGAGGCGGCGGCCCGGTCCGCGGAGCTGCGCTTCCTCCAGGCGCAGCTCCAGCCGCACTTCCTCTTCAACTGTCTCAACGGGCTGCGGGGCCTCATCGTGGAGGATCCCGTCCGCGCCCAGGAGGTGGTGACGCGCCTGTCGGGGCTGCTGCGCTACGCGCTGGGAGCGCCAGGGCCGGAGACGGTGACTCTGCAGCGTGAGCTCCAGGTGGTGGATGACTACCTGGGCCTGGAGGCCATCCGCCTGGAGGAGCGGCTGCGCGTCCGCATGGACGTAGCGCCCGACGCGCTGGGCGTTTCCGTGCCCGCGATGCTGGTCCAGACGCTGGTGGAGAACGCCATCAAGCACGGCATCGCGCCTGCGCCCCGCGGAGGGGAGGTCTCGGTGAAGGCTCGCATCGAGGACCGGGCGCTGTGCTTGG
>NZ_RAWR01000078.1:0-40954 GCF_003986945.1 Corallococcus sp. AB018
CACCTGGGGTTGCTGCTGTTACCGGAACGAAGGAGCGAGAGGCGCTTCCCACGAGTCGTAAAAATCAAGATGAGCAACTACGACAAGAAGTGGGTGAAGCGCCCTCGCCCTAACTGACCGGCATTGGCCTTAGATGTCGGTCTGCTGCCGGTCCGTCACCCGATACTCCTGCCGGTAGGCCTTGCCCCCACGCTCGAAGGTCTCCACCACGGTGACGCCGTCCTCGGAGAGGAAGAGGCGATAGTTCGTGTCCGCCGTGGGCGTCGTCACTCCGTAGTTTCCGAAGGGAAGCTTGAAGACCACGCGAGGGGGGCGATCCGGACAACAGGCCGTCAACAGCGAGGAGGCCAGGGCACTCGTCAGCATGCCCGCGAGCACGATGCCAAGCCTCCTCATGGCTGCCTCTGGAGGCTGAGGTTCCGGTAGAGCTCTCCCGTGCCTTCCGTCGGCTCGGCTTCGAAGAGCATGGCCCTCGCGAAATCGCCGGTCGCTCCCGCCTCCGGCCGCACGGCCCACACGTTGTAGACGGCGCCAATGGGGCCCGTGCCCTGCGCGGGGATGATGGAGACGCCATCCGCGGTGGCCGACACGAGCCGAACCCGGATGCCGTCGGCTTCATCATTCAGCGGATCACACACCCCACCCTGGAGCTTCGCGCCCGCGAACAGGGGCCAGCCCAGCGCGAGTCCCGCGCAGAAGAGTGCCGTCGAGGCGACCTTGCGATGATGCGAGGAAGAAATTGGCATGGGATGGAGAGCCTGCCCCAACGCTTACGCGAAGCAACAGTGACCCCGGGGACAGGATAGCCTTCGCGCCTCCCTGCTTCAGGAGCCCTCATGAGCCTCGCCTACCTCCGACACAGCACCCTGCACCGGGGCTGCACGCTGAGCTGGTTCGTGGAGGGAGACGGTCCTCCGGTGGTGATGATCCAGGGGGTCGGCGTCGGCGCCACGGGGTGGCGGCCGCAGGTGGAAGGCCTGGCATCCCACTTCCGGTGTCTCTGCCTGGACAACC
Source organism: Corallococcus sp. AB018 (assembly GCF_003986945.1). Taxonomy (NCBI): domain Bacteria; kingdom Pseudomonadati; phylum Myxococcota; class Myxococcia; order Myxococcales; family Myxococcaceae; genus Corallococcus; species Corallococcus sp. AB018. Next base: position 1,015 of record NZ_RAWR01000078.1, read on the forward strand.
GGGGCTTCGGATCCAGCCAGCCGCCAGGCGATGCACTCACGGTGGAGATGATGGCCGGCGACGTGCTCGCCTTGATGGACGCGCAGGGCTGGAAGTGCGCGCACGTCATGGGGCACTCGCTGGGCGGGCTGGTGGCGCTGTACCTCGCGCACCACGCACGCGAGCGGGTACGCAGCCTCGCGCTGCTGTGCACGTTCGCGACGGGCGCGGTGCCCACCCGGCTCACGCCGGGCCTGCTGCTCATGGGCCTGCGGACCCAGGTGGGCACGCGGCGCATGCGGCGCCACGCCTTCCTCCGCATGGTGCTGGCGCCCGAGGAACTGGCCCACGCCGACAAGGACGCCCTGGCGGAGCAACTCGCGGAGCTGTTCGACCATGACCTCGCGGACCAGCCTCCCGTGGCGATGCGCCAGTTCCGGGCCATGCGGAGCGCGGACGCCACCCCGTTCCTCCAGGGGCTGGCGGGCCTGCCGACCCTGGTCGTGAGCGCCACGCACGACCCCATCGCGCCCCCCACCGCCGGTCAGGCCCTGGCGGCGGGAATTCCTGGCGCCCGCTTCGTGGAGCTCCCCCATGCCTCGCACGGCGTGCCCCTGCGCTTCCCGGACCGCGTCAACGCGCTCCTGAAGGGGCACCTGGACGCCGCGGAGGGCTCCCGCCAGTCCGCGCGGTGAGGCGTAACGGCGCCGCCTGCCTCCTGGGGGCTCAGGGTGGCACTGCCAGTGCGCATCTGGCCTAAGCTCCCGCCGTCCTCTCCGCCGCACCCCAGCCCCATGAGCCAAGACGCCACGCCCCCTGTCACAGAGAAACACGGTCCGCTCGGACCGCTCGCGCTGTCTCTGTCCGGTGGGGGTTACCGCGCGGCGGCGTTCCACCTGGGGACGCTGCGGTTCCTCGACACCGTGGGACTCCTGTCCGATGTCGTGGGCCTGTCCACGGTGTCCGGTGGCACGCTCACGGGCCTGGCCTGGGTGGTGAGCCAGCTGGACGGCAAGCCGTTCAAGGCGTTTCACGAGGCATTCTCGGCGTACCTGCTTCAGACGAATGTGATTGCGGAGGCCCTGACGGGGCTGACCTCCAACCGCGACCACGGCAGCCATGCCTGGGCCAGCCTCATCCGGTCCGCCGCGGAGGTCTACGCCCGGCCCGACTTCCTGGGCGACCGGCGCTTCGGCGAGGTCCTGGACGCAAGCGGGCTCCAGTTCCAGGAGGCCATCTTCAACACCACCGAGTTCCATACCGGCCTGGACTTCCGCTTCCGGCGCAGCAACAAACCGCTCACCATCCTGGGCAACAACGGCTACCGGATGCCTCGCCCGGTGGCCAGCCACGTCCGGTTGGCGGACATCGCCGCCGCGTCGTCGTGCTTCCCGGGCGGCTTTGAACCGCTGGTGTTCCCGCAGCAGTTCCACTGGCCCCAGGGCTATCCGCTCGCCACCGCGCAGGCGGCGCTGGGCCCGGGCTTCCAGAACGGCCTGCCACTGATGGACGGCGGCATCTACGACAACCAGGGCATCGACAGCCTGCTGCTCGCGTTCAACCGGGCGGATCCGCCGCCCACGCTGCTCATCTCCGACGTCAGCGTGCAGAGCCCGGAGATGTACAACGTTCCGGAGAACCCGACGAAGCGCGGCTGGGTGACGCTGAACGGCGTCTCCTGGTTGGCCTACGGCCTCTTCTTCCTCACCCTGCTCTCCGCCGGCATCCTCGCGTGGCGCGGGTTCGAGACCGCTCGCGAGGGCAACTGGGAGCCCAAGGACTACTTCCTCTACCTCATCCCCGGCGTGCTGACGGCGTCGGTGGCGACGGCGCTGGTCTGGGTGCGTGCTCGACTGACGGACGTCATCACGCTGGTGAAGCGGCAGATGGACCTGGACGTCTGGCCGTCGTTCAAGAAGCTCACCGTGCCGGAGTTCACGCAGATGCTGGTGCTCCGCGCGACGTCGCTGCTGGCGCTGACGACCCAGGTGTTCATGAAGCGGGTACGCGGGCTCGTGTTCGGTCAGGTGTATGGGGACTCGCGGTTCAAGGACCGGCGCATCTCCAACCTCATCTCCGCGCTCACGGTGGACCGGCCCAACCTGTTCGCGAAGCACCCGTGGCTCAAGCCCGGTGCGCACCTGGTGGCCTCGGGCACGCAGGCCTGTCAGATGCCCACCACACTCTGGTTCACGGACACGGCCCAATTCACCGCGGTGGAGAGCGCGGGCGCGGCCACCATCTGCTACGTGCTCCTGCGTCACGTCGTGGAGCACCACGCCGGACAGTACGAAGCGCCGGGCCAGCCGTTGAATGCCCTGTACGAGCGCCTGCGCCAGGAATGGGCAGTGCTCAACCAGGCCGGTGCACCCTCGAAGGAACGACAGGCCGTGGCGGCATGACCATGCTCCTTTCCAAGAACGACTTCCTTCCGCGCGCGGAGGCCACGCTCGCCCGACTGGACGGTGCCCTCCGGGATGCGCTCTCCCATCAGGGCACGCCCCTGGTCACGACCCTGGGGAGGGCGTTCCCCAAGGACGCGCCCCTTCAGCCCGCCGCGCTCGCGAAGGCGCTGTGTCCCGGGCCCGTGTCGCATGTCGGCCTGGCCGCAGTGGTGATGCGCGAGTTGCTTGAGCCCGTGGACGCCGTACTGGATGCGTCGCTGTCCAAGGCCACGGTCGTGACGGGCAACGCGAAGGCTCCCGGCTCGCTGCTCGTCACCTGTCCCCTCCTCGTGCTGGGCGACCTGGAGGTCGATGGATTCCTGGACGACTGCGGACCGGATTCCACCATCGTGGTCCTGGGCCGCTGTGTCGCCAAGGGGCTGCGGACGTCGGGGAACTTCCTGGTCCTGGGCGACCTGGTGGTCCGGGACGTCATCCAGGGCGTCTACAACGATGAGAGTCTCATCGTGGCGGGCAACCTGGAGACGCGCTTCCTGGATGAGAATGATCACGAGGTCGCTTGCTACGGAGAACTCCGCACGGAGCATCGCTTCGAGAACGGGCGCTCCGGTGAGGAAGCCGCATCGTGGGCCTCTGCCTTCCTGATGCCCGGCCTCTGGGACATCGACCTCGGCGAAATCGACCACGGCGAAATCTTCGAACGCATCCGGCGGAACGAACCGGTCTTCACCGAAACGAAGAAGCACCCTTGAGGTGAATGGCCTCGGCGGACGCCTCGGGTTTCGCGTGCATCGGTGGATGCCATGAGTAGGATTCTGGCAGCCCCAGCCCGGAGACCCGATGACATCCCCCACCGACACGCAGGACCCGTACGAGCGCATCTACCGCGTCTGCGAACAGGTGCCCTCCGGACAGGTGGCCACCTACGGAGACATCGCCACCATCGTCGGCGGGGCTTGTGATGCGCGCACCGTGGGCCATGCGATGGCGGCGCTGGGGTCGCGAGCGTCGGCCGTGCCGTGGCAGCGCATCATCAACCGCACGGGAGGCATCAGCACCTCCGGCCACCGCCAGCGCGAGCTGCTGGAGGCCGAGGGCGTCGCCTTCGATGACGCGGGCCACGCGCGCATGGACGCGCACCACTGGAAGGGCCCGAGCGAGGCCTGGGCACGCGCCAACGGCTTCAGTGTGCTGCCGCCCAAGGACGCGCCCGCACCCGACGCGCAGCTCAAGCTCTTCTAGGGCTCACGGAGCGTCCGGGCGACCGGATACGAGCGGAAAGCGCTCGCAGGCCCGCCTGCTTTTCAGAGCGGAATAAAGGCGTCAGCCTCAGGTCCTCGCCCACTGCTTGGACCTCCGAAGAATGTCCTCTCCCCTGCTCCGCTGGGGCCTCGCGCTCCTGATTTGTCTGCTGGCACCCGTCGGGTTCGCGAAGGAAGCCAAGGTTCGCAGGGCCAAGGCGAAGGCACCGCGCCTGGTACGGATCCACACCGGCCACCGTCTCCACCGCGACGCGGCGTCCGCCTTCGAGCGCATGGCGGAGGCGGCGCGCACGGCGGGGCAGCCCCTGCTCGTCACGAGCGGGTGGCGTTCGTATCAGCAGCAGCGCTTCCTGTGGCGCCGCTACCGCAAGGGACTGGGGCCCAAGGCCGCGCGGCCGGGCCGCTCCAATCACAACCGCGGGCTCGCGGTGGACCTGGTCGTGGGCAGCGAGGAAGCGTCCCCCACGTATGACTGGCTCGCGGGCAACGCGTGCCGCTTCGGCTTCCGCCGCACCGTGGCGTCGGAGCCGTGGCACTGGGAGTACCGGCCCAAGAGCACCTCGGCGCCCGACGACGGCGAGGACTGCATGGGCCGTCCCCTGGACGTGGAGCCCACGCCCGCCGTGGTCCGCCAGGACGCGAGCTAGGCCGCGTGAGGCGGCAGTTCCACGATGAACTTCGCGCCGTGATCCGGCTCGCTCTCGACGCGGATGCTTCCACCGTGCGCCTCGACGATGCGTCGCGTGATGAAGAGCCCCAAGCCGAGCCCTCCGTAGTTGCGTGAGGAGGCGCGCTCGAAGCGCTCGAAGATGCGTGCCTGGGATTCGAACGGAATGCCCATGCCTTGGTCCTCGACGGTGAGCCGCGCCCTCCCCAAGTGCTTCGCCACCTCCATCCGGATGGGATGACCCGCGCCATACTTCATCGCGTTGGTCAGCAGGTTGAGCATGACCTGCTCCAGCCGCAGCCGATCCCAGCTCCCCCACACCGGCTCCCGGGCCACCAGTTCGAACTCGCAGCCTGCTTTCTGCAGCTGCTCCGCGACGTGGCCTGCCACGTGCCGCGCCACCGCCATCAGGTCCATCTCCTCCAGGTGCAGGTCGATCCGCTTCTCGTTGACGCGGGAGACGTCGAGCAGGTGCTCCGCCAGATGCGACAGCCGCTGGAGCTGGGATTCGAAGACCTCCAGCATCCGCTTCACCCTTTCCGGGGACAGGGGGCGCGCTCCCACGAGCACGGACTCCATCTGCTGCACCCGCAACCGCATGGAGGTCAGCGGGGTCTTCAGCTCATGGGAGGCAATGGACAGGAATTCGTCCCTCGCGCGGATGGACTCCTGCGCCGAGCAATAGAGCTGCGCGTTGTCGATGGAGAAGGCAGCCCGGCGGCCGAGCTCCTCCGTCAAGGCCAGCTCCGCCGGTGAATACGTGCGCCCCGGATCAGGAGAGAGGAGATACAGCACGCCCAGGGTGCGGCCCCGCGCCTGGAGGGGCACGCCGAGCGAAGGCCGGTCGTCGAGCGGCCGCAGGTCCTCCGGCAGCTCGTCGGGATCCCACAGGCCCTGTGACGCTTCGGAGACCTCCGACTCTCCCGTGGCCAGCACCCGGGCTGGACCGTGGAGGGACTCCGGCTCCGGCGGATGGCGTCGCAGGAACTCCCGTACGCTCGCGGCGCGGGCCGGCGAACGGTCCGCCACCGCCACCGGCCGCAGACCCACGCCGTCCGTCCGCACGAAGAAGACACACAGCTCCGCCAGCAGGGGCACGGCCAGCTCGGCGACGCGCTGGAGCGTGGTTTCAGGATCGAGCGAGGCCACCAACTCGCTGCTCGCCTCGGCCAGGAACCGCTGTGACACCTCCATCCGCTTGCGCTCGGTGATGTCGGTGGCGACTCCACAGAGCGCGTAGGCAACCCCATTGGCGTCGAGGAGCGGGAACTTCTGCGTGAGGTGGACGTGGATCCCATCGTCGTGCGGGAGCCGCTCCTCCCGTTGCACGGGGACCCGGCTCTGGAAGATGTCCCGGTTGGCCTGGTGCAGCGTCTCCGCGATGTCCCGGGGAAAGACATCGAAGACCGTCCTGCCGGCGACCTGTTGCCGGGTGCGGTGGAAGAGCCGCTCCCACTCGCGGTTCACGAAGAGGAAGCGCTCCTGCGTATCCAGGAGGAAGAACACGGTCGGCGCGTTGTCCAGGATGGCGCGCAGCCGCTGCTCGCTCTCCTGCAACGCCTCCTCCGTTCGCTTCCGCTCGGTCACGTCGTTCAGCACCGCGAGCGAACGGACCATCTTGCCGGAGGTGTCCCGCTCCACGATGGCGGACAGCAGGACGTCGATGAGCTGCCCGTCCTTCTTCACGAGCTGGTACGGCACGTCCTTGCACACCCCTGTCTTGTAATACTCGGGCAGGACGACCTCGCGGGCGTACCGCCGGGACTCCGGCGTGAGGAACTCCACCGATTCGCGCCCGAGCACCTCCGCGCGCGCGTAGCCCAACGTGCTCAACCAGTAGTCGCTGACGCTGATGAGCCGCCCGCGTGGATCAATGGATTGCATCATCACGGGCGTGGTGTTGTAGAGCGACCGGTACTTCTCTTCGCCCTCGCGCGCCGCGTCCTCGGCCCGCTTGAAGTCGGTGACGTCGCTGATGACGGAGGCGCCACCGCGCACCTGGCCGGCCCCGTCGCGAACCGGACTGGAGCTGACGTGCAGCCAGGTCCCCGCCGGCCTTGAGGTATTGCGCAGGAAGACCTCCGCGCGGCTGACGGTCTCCCCCCGGAGCGCCCGGCTCATGGGCAGGCGCTCGGACGGATAGAGCGTGACCTGGTCCGGCAAGTAGAGCCCGAAATGCGCCGGCCAGCGGCTGACCGGCTCGTCGGTGGGCCCCATGCCCAGGATGTGTTCCCCCATCGGGTTGATGAACACGAGGTGCTGGTGCTCATCCGCCACCAGCAGCCCCTCGCCCATGCTGGCGAGCACGGCGTCGAGGAGGCTGCTGTACTCCGGTGGCGGGCCACGTGGAGACGGATGCGCTGGGCTGTCGTGCAGGCGGGCCATGGGACGCGTGGAGGGGACGGACTCTTCCCCCTTCAACGATGGGGGCTCGCCCGCCCATGTGCCAGACGCTGCCCGCCCGGCGTTACTGGAGGGCTTCCAGCAGGGCCGCCTGGAGCGCCTTCCGGTTCTCCGGGAAGCGCTGGTTGGGATAGGGCCGCGCTCCGCTCAGGAGGGTTTCATACTGCTGGTACATGGGGTCGGAGCGTGCGGGCTCCTGCTGATAGAAGGCGCGGTTGGCCTGGAGCAGGTAGCGAGGCCGGGTACCCTGGGGGCCGTCTTCACTGAAGGCGATGAGGCTGCGCGTCTCGGGGGCCTGCATGAACGACGTGAAGGCCCGGGCATCCTCCGCGCACGTCCCCGTGCAGTTCGCGTTGAGCACCAGCGCATCCACGAAGACCGCCGGCGCCGAGCCCGCGCCCAACGGGACCGAGATGACCTCCGGGAGCGGCATGGAGGGCTGTGACTGGAGGATGTAGAACAGGCGCTCGGTGTAGCCCATGAAGCCGTTGGCCTGCTCCTGGGCGAAGGCCACTTCCGCCACCGTGTTGTCCGCGTAGCTGCCATCCAGGCACGGATTGACGCCCGCTTCGAGCGAGCAGCTGTCGACGACGTCCGCGAACGCGTTCAGGGTCGGTGAGTCGAGCGGCAGCGAGATGGCGCTCGCGAGCGCATCCCCCGGATGCGTGTCCGCCCAGGCATCGATGTACGAGGAAGGCAGCGTCCAGCTCCCATCGAGGTTCGTCGCCAACGGGCGCTTGCCGGGCGCCGCCTCGCGAAGGATTCGCACGAGCGAGGCGCTGTCCGTCGCGGACCGGATGTTCGTGGTCCGCGAATAGACGACGTTGGTGCAAAGGTAGGTGGGCACGCCGTAGTTCGCACCGCCAATGCGGACCGCCTCCTCCGCCGCGGAATGCACGACGCCCGCCTCCAGCGCGACCGGCTGGATCCACTTCTTCTCCGCGAGCGAGCCGAGGATCAGCGTGTCCACCTCCACCACCTGGGCGGCCCCGGTCCCCGTGCCGAGCAACTGGTTCAGCGTCCCGCCTTCATCCAGGTCATAGACATCCAGGTTGGCGTCGAAGACGACGTCCAGGTCGATGTCCGGATGGGCCGCTTCGAAGTCGGACTCCAGCCGCTGCTCCAGGCTGGCGAAGCTGTCCCCCGCGGAGTCGGGGATGTATGGGAACAGGACCGCCTTCAGCGGACGCCTGGGAGTGGGGTCGGGATCGGATGATTCCGAGCAGGCGCTCAGGACCAGGACGGCGGGGCAGACAAAGACTCTCCAACGCATTGCGGGCGACCTCACAGCTGCACGGTGAAGGACGTGTGAAAAACGTCCTTGGGATCGGTGTATTTTTTGATTTTCCGCAGCCATTCGTAATCGGCCTTGGAGTCGTAGTAGAGGCTTTGGACCTGGCTCCGGCTCATGTCGAGTTGCTGGCTGTTCGTGTTCGCGTCTTCGAAAGTGCCCCAGCTCATGCGCACGTCCTCGCCTCCGCTAAACTCCTTCAGCAAGGACTTCATCTCGGCTTGGAGTTTCTCGGCGTCGGCCTCGTGTCCGGACTTGTAGAACACGTCGAAGACGAGCTGTACGAGGGCATCGCGCCGCTGCATGTGCGTCACCTTCTTCTGCCCATTCGCGCTGAATTCGCCGCCGCCGACGACCGTCTGGACCACCACTTTCAGGCCATCGTGCTCGTAGGTCGCGTTGACAAGGTCAACGAAGCGGTCACGGAAAGCGTCCGAAAACGGCTTCATTGTGATGTGGAGCGACTTCTTATACGGCAAGTCGAACTCACGGCCGCTCGCGGGAAGACCAAACACACCGATCTCGCGGACGCCGGTATCGGCGATGGTCGAGAGCCTGGCTGGACCATTGATCGGGCGGGCAATGGGGGCACACGCGGCGCCCTCCTCGATCGCCTCCACAACGGCCTTGATTTCCCCCAGACCCGCCTTGTCTCTACACATGACTTCCACGAGCAGCACGGCTGGTCGCAGTTGGTTGAAGTCGCCTGAAACGACGCTGAGAAAGAGGTCGATTCCCAGCGGCAGCGTGCCTTCCGCCTGTCGCTCCGCCCACCGCTGGAGTTGACCCATCGCGGCGCGGAAGCCATCCCTACCAGACGGGTACAGGTATGTATAAGAGTAACCTTCCGAATTGGGGTACTTGTCGTCGGGCACCAGATCGAAGGTGATCTCCGTCAAGACTCCCCAGCTGCCCGGGCCGCCGCCGAGGACGGCTCTGAACACGTCGCTGTCTGTCGGCGTACCCGTGCCACCTCCGGATTGAGGCCGGGTGAACTCACGCTCTACGTATACGTCGGCTCCGGGCGACCCCGGATCGCGCGTCACCATCTTGAATGAGCGAACCCAATCCAAGGTTGCGCCGAGACTGCGAAGCTGGTGGCCGATACCACCCGTCTGTACGTGCCCCCCGAGCCTTACGAGTGGGCACTCGCCATGAGGTATCGCGACGCCCTTCTCCAGCAGCTTCTTTGACAAGTCTTTCAGCGCCACCCCCGGCCCCACCGTGACCTGGGTCGGCGTGCCCGTGGACGGCAAGAACTCGACATCCACAAAGAGCGTCATGTCCAGGAGCAGGGTGTCTTTGCCGCCCGACGAAAGGCCGCAGTATTGGTGCCCGCCAGACCTGGCCACGACCTTGAGGTTGTTCATCGCGGCGAACGCAACGGCCGTCGTCACATCCATGGCGTTCTCCGCCATTGCGACGAACCGCGGGGTCATGCGCGCGTCCACGACCTGCGACGAGTATGACGAGACAGCGTACTGATGGATTGCCTCAAGATAGCTGGCGCCGTCCGACTTATCGAACACCTCACCTTCAAAGCCAGGAATCTTGTCGCTTCCAGCCCGGTTGCTGGAGACCAGGTCGAAGCCAGGCGTAGATGAGAGCGCAGGCAAGACCTTGACGCCGCGCAGCGCAACCCTGGTGGAGGCGCGCCGAACCAACGCTCGTTTATTGACCGCGGCCGTGGGCGAAACCTTGTCGGCGGGGATGGCCGCGGCCATGCGCCGCCGCGCCTCTTGAGCGACCTTTTTCTCAGCCTTCGCGTCGGAAATCTGCGCGCGGGCGACCACGTCACTGCCCGGCGCGAGCTGAAGCTCGGCCCAAGCTCGGATACCGGGTGCACGCTCGCGACCGGTGCGGGCGCTAACGCCGATAGCGAAGTCCACGGCATCAAGAAATTTTTGCCGGAACCTGGCGAATGGCCGCGGCACGGGGTTGCTGCCAAACCGCCTCAGCGTTTCGTCCTGTGCCGCGGCGTTCGGGCCCGTCGCAACCCAGGCGGCGATGCTGGAGCCAGGACTCGTCACCCGATTGGAATCGAGGACGGTAAGCTTTGCACGACTCAAGGCAGCTTGAACGACCGCTTCGGTTGCCTCGCTGTCGGCGGCGTCGTGCCCCGTGGCGCGGACGACGATGAGACTCATCGAATACGCGGCCGACGTCACGCGGACGCTCAGGTCGACGTGCTCAGGGACAGAGGATCCGCCGCCGAAGAGCGCGTCACACAAAGCCGCGAAGCCCTTTGGCGCATAGGACGTCATCCAGGCCTGCGTCCAGCGGGCGGATTCATCCGTTTTCGAGGCTGCGGCGTCAAAAACAAGCTTCGTGATGACCGCGCGGCGACGGCCGGCCAGAAGATCGCGAAGCGATTTGTTGTGGAACGTCTTGGTGACGCCTGCGCCGGGGCCTTCGGTCGGGATGACCTCGGCCTCCACGACAGCGCCGCGGAGCGGGAGGAGTCCGGCTCCGCTGCGAAGAAACGGTGACGAGTCCATGCTGAGAACGGCCGACACAATGCTCTGTGTCGGGTTGTCATCGAGCGGAAGGAAGAGGTCCTTGTTGATCAGCTTCCTGGCGACATCGCCCGTTGTCGCCGCGGCCCCGACGGTGACCCGCTGTTCACCGACGTCGACGTTTCGGAATGCCTCCATGCTGACGATCGCGGCAGCCTCCTTGCTCTCAGGAGTGCCCACCTTGCTCACATCAGAGGCCGATAGGCTGTGGCCGCTTCGAATGAACACGCGCCGGTTGGCGGCTTGTGCCAGGCGCAGTGCCTTCTCAACGTCGTCAGTCGACTCAGGAACAAGGACCGTGGGCTTGTCGTAGAACTCTGCTTGAGCTTCGTGCGAGGACGTGATGCGTCCTTTGAAGGACGATTGGAGCGCGCGGGCATTCTTCAGGGAAAGTTTCGCCATGGTGGTGCTCTTTCGAGAATCCGGTCACGTTAGGCATCAACACCCGACTCCATGCGTTCCTACCGCGCGAGGAACGCGCGCATCTCGGAGACGACCCCCGCATGTCGCGGAAGCCAGAGGTAGTGCCCCGCGCCCTGGAGCGTCACGAGCTTCCAGTTTGGCAGGCTCTTGAGCAGGGCGTCCTGGGCGGCCTCGTGCTGGCTCAGCTCCGGAAGGAACGCGCGCGCCCGCTCGCGCAGGTCGGCGGGGACGTTCTCCGCCTGGGACAGAAACGCCACCCACCCCGCGAAGGCCTGGCCGTCGGAGAGGGCCAGCACCGGGCCCCGCAGCTTCGCGTAGTCCGGCAAGGCCGCGCCCCGGATGCACTGCTCCGTGGCCTCCGGCAAGCGGTGGTAGCGCAGGTACGCGCCCGTGCCAGCGTCGAACTCATACGCCTGATCAATCTCGTGCGGCGGGAACGGTCCGCCCAGGTCGCGCGCCAGCAGCGCTGTCACCGCCTCACGTGACGGCTGCCCGTCGAGCACGGTGAACGGCAGCGGCGGCAACGGGCCCGGCTTCAGGAACTCGGCGATCTCTCCCTTGTTGTCCGTGGCGTCCAGGAAGATGAGCGCCTCCACGCGCTCTGGATGATTCAGCCCCATCCAGTTCAGCTCATCCCCCGCGAGCGAGTGCCCCACGAGCGTCGCCTTCGCGAGCCCCAGGCCCTCCATCGCGGCCAGCACGTCGTGCCCCAACGTCGCGCTGTCGTAGCCGGTGGCCGGCCAGCTCGACGCGCCGAAGCCGCGCCGGGTGAAGGCATAGACGTGGTGCGTGGCGATGAACTCCGGCGCCAGCACGTCGAAGACATGGGCCGTGCTGCCCAGGCCCGGCAGGAACACCAGCGCCGGACCCTTGCCGCCGTAGTCGAGCACCTCCAGCTCGACCTCCGGGGCCACCCGCACCCGGCTCACCTGGTGCAGTGGATCCGCCGTGCCGCCGGGCGGCGGTGACGGCGTGGTCGCACAGGCGGAAAGCAACAGCACCCACGACAGACGAAGCCAGGACGTTCGCATGGGTGGAAACCTTTGCATGCCCCACCGCGACAACGGAACGGGCTCAAGGTCGCAAATCAGGCCTGGCTAGACTTCAGCGTAATTTTCCAACCCTCGCTGAATCCCCCCTTGGAGACAGATGATTCGCTCGAACTGGATGACGTGGTCCCCTGCCCTGCTCGTGTCCGCGGGCCTGATGCTGGCCGCTTGCGGCGGCCCGGAGCTGGAAGCCCCTGGGATGGACGTGTCTGCCATTGGCACGGTGGAGGGCGAAGCGAACTCGCCCATCTACGACCGGGCGCGCGCGTACGCCGCCGCCAATCCCAAGCGCGACGGTGGTTCGTGGAACCAGTGGTGCGGTTCGCTGATGGTCCGCTTCGGGCAGCTTCCGGACTCCGCCGTGCGCCCCACCGCCATCGAGGCCTACCGCGCTTCGCGCATCGTCTCCACGGACGCGTCCAAGGCGCTGACCGGGGCCTTCCACTGGTGGGACATCGGCTCCGCGGGCCACGTGGGCGCGGACCTGAACGGCGGCGGCGGCACGGTGTTCATGGCCACGTACAACCTCTCCCAGTCGTGGGGGGATGCGATTGGCGTCAACAGCGTCTCCGGCTACTCGTCGAAGACGGGCGCGCGATACCTGGGCTGGTCCATGGACTACGCGGGCGGGAAGATCGCCGGCGGCGGCCAGTCTCCGGGCGGCGGTTCGAGCAGCCTGCCGCAGACGACCACCGAGTTCGACGGCATCCCGGGTGAAATCTATTACAAGCGCATCCAGACGGTGGGCAGGCGCGACTACGGCTACACGGGCCCCATCGACGGCGTCACGGGGCCGAACACGGAGAAGATCCGCGTGCGCATCACCGCGCGCGAACTGAACCGGCGCGGCGGCCCTCGCACCTCCTCCGAGGACGATGGCATCCCCGGCTCCATCTACTGGACCCGCGTGCAGACGGTGGGCCGGTCCTTTGGCTACACCGGCCCCATTGACGGCCTCCCCGGCGCGAACACGTACAAGGCCGAGCACATGATCTGCGCGTACGCCGTGAACCGCGCGTTCTGATGTCGCCCGGTGCCCCACGGCGCGGTGCGTGATCCGCGCCGTGGAAAGCCTTGCCCCCTCTTCTCCCCGGTCGCCATTCGCGGCGGCCTCGGGGTAGCCTGCGGGCCTCTCCACGGAAGAGGGGGCCCATGAGAGTCGTGTCGTCCGTCCTGGAATCCGTCACCGTTCACGCCGAGGGCGCGCTGTGCACGCGCGCATTCGTGCTCTCGCCCGAGGACGGTCGCCTGCCCGGCCAGGTCCGCATCGACGGCCTGCCACTGTCCCTGCGCACGGGTTCGCTGCGCGCCCGGGTGGTGGAGGGGCCGTCGGACCTCCTCGTCCGCGACCTCAAGCCCACGTTCGACGTGCGGATGCCGCCGGAGTCGGCGCTGCCCGCGGAGCAGCACGCGCTCGAAGCGGCGGAGGCCATCCTGGCGGCCGTGCATGGCCGGCTGGAGCGGGTTCGCGCGGAGATCTCGGCGCTGCGCGGGCTGACGCCCACCTGGCCGGCCCCGCGCAAGGGCCACCTCCCACGCGAGGCGCCGCTGTCCTCGATGCTGTCCCTCACCGGCTTCGTGGACTCGGAGCTGGCGGAGTTGCAGGCCCAGGAGCTGGACCTGGCGCGCCAGCACCGCGACGCCACGAACGAGCTGGAGCTGCGCCGCCGCCGCGTCCAGGAGCTGTCCTCCGCGAAGAGCGTGGACCGGACCCGGCTGTTCCGCGCGGCGCTGCTGACGCTGTCCGGCCCCATCGCCGCGAACGCGGACGCGCGGCTGGTGCTGGAGTACGCGGTGGCCGGTGCGCGCTGGGTGCCCACCTACGATCTGCGCCTGCCGCGCACGCTGGAGGAAGGCACGCTGCGCATGCGCGCCGCCGTCGTCCAGCGGACCGGCGAGGACTGGAGCGGTGTGCGGCTAGCGGTCTCCACCGCGAGCCTGGAGCGGCGCGCGGAGGTGCCGGAGCTGAAGTCGCTGCGCATCGGCCGCAGCCAGCCTGCCCCCGCGCGCTCGGGGTGGCGTGAACCCGCGCCGGGCCTGGAGGAGCTGTTCGCGGGCTACGACGCCCTGCACGTCGCCCGCCCGGAGCCGGTCCTTCCCAAGCCTCAGCCTCCGCCCGCGCCGATCATGAGTGAAGGCGCCTACGAGCAGGAGAAGCTCTACAAGGAGTCGGCCTCGTTCGGAGGCGCGCCAGGAGCAGCGCCCAGCATGTCCGCGCCTCCTCCGCCAGCGCCCATGGCGCCGGCACCGAAGTCCTCGGGGGCTTTTCTGGGAGCGGTTCGTCCCTCGGCGTCCCGCCGCAACGTCACCGGCGCCATCCCGGCACAGGAAATGCCCGGGGCCCGCGGCGGTGGCGGCAGCGACCGCATGCGCAGCAAGAAGCGCGCGGTCGAGGAGGACGACCTCGATGGCGCCCCGATGGCGGACATGTCGATGGACGAAGAAGAGGGTGGCGCCGACGATGAGCTCCGGAGCGCGGCCGGCCTGGAGCCGGCGGACCGTCTGTTCGACTACGACTCGCTGACGCTGGCCTCCGCGGCCTCCCAGGCGCAGCGCGGCCGGTTGCGTCCCCGCTCCGCGCTCGTCTCCCAGGCGATGCTGTCCATCACGTCGGTGAACGTGCAGGTGGAGGTGGTGCGCCTGGAGGCCCAGGCCTTCGTCATCGCCGAGTCCGTGAACAGCGTGGCGCCCCCCACCTGGGCCGTGCCGCCGCACGACTCCGCCCGCCACTTCGATGCGCGCTTCGACTCGGACGCCGTCGCGGACGTGCCGTCCGATGGCGCGTGGCACACCGTGCCGATGCTGACGGTGCCCCTGGTGCTCAAGGCCGAATACGTGTGCGTGCCCTCCGTGGAGCCGCGGGTCTTCCGCACGGTGCGCATGGACAACGCCTCGCCGCATCCGCTGCTCGCGGGGCCTGTGGACGTGACGCTCGGCGACGAGTTCCTGATGACGTCGCCCATGCCCACGCTGGGGCCGGGCGAGACGCAGCGGCTGGGCCTGGGCGTGGAGGAAGCGCTCCAGGTGGCGCGCAACACCCGCTTCGACGAGGCCACGGGCGGCATGTTCGGCAACAGCACGGTGCTCACGCACCACGTCTCCGTGGAGGTGGCCAACCACCTCTCGCGCGCCGCGAACATCGCCATCTCCGAGCGGATCAGCGCGGTCCCCGAATCCCAGAAGGACATCAAGGTGGAGGAGGCGGAGGTGGCACCGCCCTGGCAGAAGGCCTCGCCGCTGCCGGGTGAAGAGGCGGTGGAGGGCGAGCGGGTGTGGCGCGTGAGCGTCCCCGCTGGAGAGAAGCGTTCGATGAAGGCGTCGTGGGTCGTGAAGCTGCCCGCCAGCAAGATGCTGAACGGCGGGAACCGGAGGACGTGATGCGCACTTCCATTCTGTTGCCCCTGATCAAGGTGACGGTCCTGGAGGACCGGGCGCTCGTCGAGCGCAGCGGCACGGTGACGCTGCCGCCGGGTCCCTGCCGTCTCGTGGTGGACGGGCTGCCGGCGGTGGCGGTGGACCGCTCGCTCCAGGCGAAGCTCACCGGCGGCATGGTGACCCAGGCCAGCCTGCGCCGTTCCATGCGCGCGGTGCTGCCCGAAGCCCTGCGCGAGCACCACTCGGAGTTGGCCCGCCGCGCCTTCGAACGCGAGCAGGTGCTGGCGCGCGCCCAGGCGGAGGTGCGGCGCCTGGAGGCGAAGCACGGCCTGCTGGAGACCGCGCGCCGGGACATCCTCCGTTCCATCTCCGAGCGCACCGGAGCCGGTGAAGCGGATCCTGCGCGATGGAAGGAACAGCTCGCGACGGTCCGCCAGGAGCAGACCGCGACCGACGATCAACTGCGGCAGGCCCGCCGTGAGCTGGGTCGCCTGGAGCGGCAGCACATCCAGGAGTCCCGCGACGTGCTGTCCCGCACGGAGATGCCGGAGCCCAGGCTGGACGTGCGCGCTGAACTGGACGTGAGCCACGCCGCGGGCGGTGAAGCGACATTGACGCTCAGCTACCTGGTGCCGTGCGCCGCGTGGCGGCCGGCCTACCGCGCGGTGTTGGGTCTCGCGGATGAGGCGTCCTCGGTGAAGTTGGAGTGCGAAGCCGTGGTCTGGCAGAACACCGGCGAGGCGTGGAAGGACGTGACCCTGGCCTTCTCCACGGCGCGGCCCACGCTGGGCGCCACGCCGCCCCGGCTCACGGAGGACTGGCTCTTCCTGCGGGAGAAGACGTCGCGCGAGAAGCAGGTGGTGGACGTCTCCATGCGCGAGGAGTCCCTCCAGGAGACGGGCGAAGCGGGAGCGACGAAGGCGGCGGACGCGCTGCCCGGCATGGACGACGGCGGCGAAGCGGTGACGCTGTCCGCGCCGCACAAGGCCACGGTGCCGTCGGACGGCGAGGCGCACCGCGTGGCGCTGTTCGCGTTCACGTCGCCGGCCACGTCGGAGCTGGTGGCCTGCCCGGAGCAGTCACCGCTGGTGCACCGCGTGGCGAAGTTCGACAACACGGGGCCGGCGGTGTTGCTCGCGGGGCCGGTGGACCTGGTGCGCAACAGCGGCTACGTGGGCCGCGCGCAGCTGAAGTTCGCGGGCCGGGGCGAGCGCGTGAAGCTGGGCTTCGGCAGCGAGGACTCGTTGCGCGTGTCGCGGCAGGTGGACGTGGGCGAGGAGGTCGCTCGCATCACCGGCCGGCGCACCCGCACGCAGAAGGTGAAGCTGTTCATCTCCAACATGGGCGCGAAGCCCACGGCGCTCGCGGTGGAGGAGCGCATGCCGGTGTCGGAGGTGGAGGCCGTGGAGGTGGCGCTGCTCAAGGACGCCGCGAAGCCCGCGCCCACGAAGGTGAGCGCCGAGGGCATCGTGCGCTTCGAATTGAACGTGCCAGCGCGCTCCCGGCAGACGGTGGACTTCGGCTTCACGGTGGCCCGCGCAGCGAAGGTCGCGGGCCTGTAGGGAATCACCACGCCATGCCCTTCGCGACGAAGTCCGGCCGCCGCATCCACTACGAGGTCCAGGGCCACGGCCCTCCCCTGCTGCTCCTGCACGGCCTGCTCCAGTTGGGCTCGCACTGGTCGCTCAAGGGATACCTGCCAGCGCTGACGGATGCGTACACGGTGGTGACGTTCGACTCGCTGGGGCATGGCCAGAGCGACACGCCGCACGACCTGGAGGCCTATGCGCTGAAGCATCGCGTGGAGGACGCGCTGTCGGTGCTCGACACGCTCTCCATCGACCGGGCCCACGCGTGGGGCTACTCGATGGGAGGCTGGACGGTGTGTGGCCTGGCGTCCTTCGCGCCGGAGCGGCTGGCGTCCTACGTGGTGGGCGGCTGGGATCCGGTGGTGGGCCTGCCCGTGGCCTACGCGGCCATGGAGAAGCAGCTCAAGCCCGGTACCCGCGTGGACTGGTTCCAGGTGCTCCTGCTGGGAGCACGGCGCGCGCCGGAGCTGGCGGCGGCCATCGACGCGGGAGACCTGGACGCGCTCCGGCTGTGCATGAAGGCCTGTGAAACGTCGGCGGGCCTGGATGAGGCACTGGAGCAATCCGGCAAGCCGGGGCTGCTGTACTGCGGCGTGACGGACCCGTACCACGACTCCATGAAGGCCGTAGCGGAGCGGGCCGGCGCGGCGTTCGCGACCATCGAGCACGCCGACCACGGCGGCGCCTGGGCGAAGGCGCCCAAGGTGCTGCCCCACGTCCTGCCATTCCTCGACTCCGTCTCACGGTCCTGATCAATTCGCGGATTGGATGGCGATCACCCGGACGTCGAAGTCCTTGCACCCGGCGTCCTTGCAGATGCCGTTGAGCCACGCTTCGCCCTGGCCGAACATCACGCCGTCGGCGTTGACGAAGAGGTCCGCGTAGCGCTGCCGGGTGATGACGTTGGCGATGGCCGGCGTGACGATGACGTCGTAGTGCCTCACGAACGCCGCGGCGTCGGGCAGCTTCACCTTCCTGCCGCCCACGTTCGCGGTGAAGGGATACGCCACCAGGGCCGCGACCGCCTTCGCGTCGTGCGCGGCCACCGCTTTCTGGAACGCCGCGAAGGCCTGTTCGTACTTCGCGGGTTCTCCGAGGACGCTCTGGATGCGGGCGTTGACGTCTCCGGTTCCGGCATCCGGCGTACCGGTGACGACATTGGGAGCGACTGGCGGCGCGGTGGCTGCCGGTGTTTCAGCGCGTTGACAGGGAGCCGCTGACACAAGAACAAGGGCGGCAAGCCGCGTGGGCTTCGTCTGCATGAGTTCCCCCCGCCAGGGCAGGCTGCTCGCTCTCCTGGCAAAGACAAACTCTATAGAGCCCGATACGTCTCAGCTCACGCCTTGGACCAGCGTCCATAGCTGGCGTCTCGCGGCCGACTGCGGGACTCGCCGGAATAGTGCATCACGGACAAAGCGCGCGGCTCGATTCTCCCACTGGGCCACACGTCCCACCTGATGTGAGCGCACGACCAGCGCGTTGGCACGTTCCACCCGGCGGGATTCGTATGCACGCAGTGCGTCCTCCACGCTGCCCGGCGCCGCGAGACATTCCCCCAGCACCACGCCGTCCTCGATGGCCTGACAGCCGCCCTGCCCCAGGTTCGGCGTCATGGGATGCGCGGCGTCACCCAACAGCGTCACCCTGCCCCGGCTCCAGCGAGAGACCGGCGGACGGTCGTGGATGTCCGTGCGCAGGACGCGCTCGGGTGGCGTCGCCGCGAGCAGCTTCGCGATGGGCGCGTGCCATCCGGCGAAGCGCTCCTGGAGGACGGCGAGCGTCTGACCCGGCGCATCCTCCGCCCCCGCGGGCGCGTTCAGCGTGGTGTACCAGTACACCTCGCCATGGCCGATGGGCACGATGCCGAAGCGGGCCCCGGGTCCCCACGTCTCGGTGAACTGGCCCGCCTCCACGAGGTCCGCCCCCGGGCAGACACCGCGCCAGCTGGTGTAGCCGGAGTAGCGCGTCGGCTGCGCGCCCAGCAGGCCGGTCCGCACGGCGGAGCGCAGGCCATCCGCGCCCACCAGGACGTCGCCGGTGACGGTCTCGCCAGTGGACAGCGTCACCGTCACGCGGGCGCCGTCGTCCTCGAAGCGCGTCACGCTGACACCCAGCCGCACGGCCTCCTCCGGGCCCGCGTGGGCGCGAAGGACCGCCTGGAGGCGCGCGCGGTGCATGGCCACCATCGGGATATCCAACTCCTCCTGGAGCGAGCGCACATCGATGGCGGTGATACGAGCGCCCGTCGAATCGAGGATGAGTGTCCGCTCGGCTCGCTCGCCCTCCGCGACCACCGCGTCACACAAGCCGATGCGGCGCAGGGCGACCGCGGCGTTCATCTGCACGATGATGCCCGCGCCCACCGGGCGCAGCGCGTCGGCGCGTTCGAACACCGTGGCGCGAAGGCCCGCGCGCTGGAGGGCACAGGCCAGCGTGAGGCCTCCAATGCCTGCTCCGGCGATGAGGACGTGGCGGGTGGATGCGGACGTCATGGCGGCCTCCGGTCATGCCGGCGCCGCGGTCAACCGAACCAGCGGCCGGCGTCAGGAGCAAAGACTCGCACGCGTTCGAGCAGCGACGCCGGCAGACGGGCCTGGAGCGTCGCGTGGACCTGCGCGGGGCTGTAAGCCTGACTGAAGTGCATCAGGACCAGGGCCTCGTTCTGGAAGCGGTCCGCCATGGAGGCGATCTCCTCCAGGTGGATGTGGGCCCGCTCCTGCGCGTCGCGCACGGTGCGCTCCGCGTCGATGAACGTGCATTCGAGGATGAGCACGCGGCTGTCGAACAACGACGGCTGGCGCTCCAGCACGTTGGAGAGGGTATCCGTGCAGTAGGCCAGCTCCAGCCGCTCGACTTCATCGAACAGCGGCTCACCGGCCTGGCGACGGCGGCCAATCTCCGCCGGAGGCAGCTCGCGGAACTCCGGCTTGAGCTTCGCGACGCGGCGGAGGAACTGGTAGCCCAGCGACGGCACGGGATGGTGCGTGCGAAAGGCACGGACCCACACGTCCTGCTGCACCTTCACGGTGTCACCGGGGCGCAGGGGAACGGTGCGGACCTCCGACTTCATCCGGTGCAGGCGCCCCAGGGCGGCGAGCGCCTCCTGCACGGGCGCTTCAATCTCCGCCGGCAGATAGACGAACGGCGGCCCCTTGCCCACGAGCGCGCGGATGCCCAGCAGCGAGCCCAGCGCGCTCGCATGGTCCGCATGCCCGTGGCTGAGGAAGATGCGGTCCGTGGTGGCGAAGGAGCGGATGGGGATGCCCGCGTCGAGCAGCACCCCCAACTCCGGCACCAGGAGCGACGTGTACACGCCACCCACGGACACGCCGCGCACGGTATAGGGTCCCGCCTGCACCTCGGTCAGCATGCGCGGAAGCCTACGCCGATCAGTTCTTCGCGCGCTCGTACTGGTGCGGCCACAGCACATCCGCACGCAGCTCCTTCGCGGCGCGCAGCGGCCAGTACGGATCCCTCAACAGCTCGCGCGCCAGGAAAACGACGTCCGCCTGGCCCGTGGCCAGGATGTGCTCGGCCTGGAACGCGGAGCGGATCATCCCCACCGCGCCCGTGAGCAAGCCTGTCTCCTTGCGCACCTGCTCCGAAAGCTGCGTCTGGTAGCCCGGCCCCACCGGAATCTTCGCGTACGGCACCACGCCGCCGGACGAGCAATCCATCAGGTCCACGCCCTCCTTCGCCACCAGCCGCGCCAGCGCCACGGAGTCCTCCGGCGTCCAGCCGCCCTCCACCCAGTCCGTGGAGGAGATGCGCATGAAGAGCGGCAGCGACTCCGGCCACTTCGACCGCACGGCGCGCGTCACCTCCAGCGCGAAGCGCGTCCGGTTCTCGAACGTGCCGCCGTACTTGTCCGTCCGCTTGTTCGACAGCGGCGACAGGAACTCGTGCAGCAGGTATCCGTGCGCCGCGTGCAGCTCGATGACCTGGAACCCCGCGGCCTTCGCCCGCACCGCCGCGTCCGCGAACGCCTTCACGATGCGCTGGATGCCCGCCTCGTCCAGCGCGGTGGGCACCGGGTAGCCCTCGTCGAACGCCTCCGTCGTGGGGCCCAGCACCTGCCAACCGCCATGCTCCGGATCCACGCGCTTGCCCGCGTCCCACGGACGGGGCGTGGAGGCCTTGCGGCCCGCGTGTGCCAACTGCACGCCGGACGCGGCGCCGTTCTGGTGCATGAAGCGGTTGATGCGCGCCAGTTGCTCCACGTGCGCGTCCTTCCACAGCCCCAGGTCCTGCGGCGAGATGCGGCCCTCCGGCTCCACCGCCGTGGCCTCCGTCAGCACCAGGCCCGCGCCCCCCACCGCGCGGCTGCCCAGGTGCACCACGTGCCACTCGTTCGCGAAGCCGTCTTCGCTCGAGTACTGGCACATGGGCGAGACGACCACGCGGTTGCGCAGGGTGATGTCCCGCAGCTTCAAGGGGGAGAACAGCTTGCTGCTCATGTCGGGTCCTTTCGGGGAAGCGAAGGGGTCTGCTCTGGCAGCCCCAGCGCCGTGCGCACCTGGGCCGTGCTCTTGCCCAGCCAGTGCCGTCGCTGGTTCTCCTGCGTCGTGAGGCTGCGCGTCTCCATGCGGTCCACGTAGAGCGTGCCGTCCAGATGATCCAGCTCGTGTTGGATGATGCGCGCGTACCAGCCGCGCGCGGACACCGACACCGGCCGCCCGTTCTCATCCAGCGCCTCCACCCGCACGCCACGCGCCCGGGCCACCAGCGCCGCGAAGCCGTTCACGCTCAGACAGCCCTCGTGGAACTCCATCGGCGTGGGGTCCTCCACCACGAGCTTGGGGTTGATCAGCACGTGGAAGGCCACCGGCGAGCGCTCCCGCAGCGCCAGGTCCGCGGGCGCCGCGCCAGCCTGGTACTCGGCGCGGTCCTCGATGACCACCAGCCGCAGGCCCACGCCCACCTGGGGTGCCGCGAGCCCCACGCCGGGCGCGTCCCGCATCGTGTCGCGCATCAGCTGGATGAGCTGCCGCGTCGCTTCGCTGCCGATTTCTTCCGGGGTCAGCTCCCGCGCGCGCTGGCGCAGCACCGGTTCCCCCGCCTGGACGATCTTGAGCACCATGGTGGCCCCACCGTAACAACCGCTCTCCCGCCGCGCCGCAACGCCGTGGGGCCGGCATGGGCCCGGCCGCCCGGCTCCTCACGAAGCGGGCGGCCCCTGGCGTGGAGGGGTACCACTGACGGTAGGCTGTGTCGCACCATGGCTCGCCGCAAGAAGGCCGACGAAACCACCGCGCGCGTGCGCAACCTGCTCGCCCTCGACGCCGCCGGCATCATGCGCCGGCTGGCCGCACGCAAGGAGGACATGTTCCTCCTCTTCTCCCGCCTGCGCAGCCGCGACCCGCTGGTGGAGACGGTGGCCTCGCGCTACGCGGACGGCGCCTTCGCCCAGCTCATCCACCTGACCGAACAGGAGCAGGCGGTGGTGGACCACTTCTACGGGCGCCTGGACGAGCTGCGCTGGTACTTCACCTACACCGAGGACATGCCCGGCACCGCGCACCAGACGTTCAACTCGCTGCACCGCCGCCTGGAGGAGAGCTACCGCCTCTTCGTGGACACCCTGGGGCTGCCCGTCCAACCTGACGGTGTACGCGTGGTGAACGCGGAGGCCGTGCGCCAGGAAGCCACGGCCTCGGAGGCCACGCCCGTGGCGCTCGCCCCGCTGCCCCGCCGCCGTCGCGCTCCGCCCGCCTGACGCTCAGGCCGCGGAGGCCTCGGCGCGAGCGTCCGCGGCAGACATCCCGGGCGCCGCGGCCTTCACCAGCCGCTTCATGGACGCCTTGCCCACGACGACGTCCACCATCTTCCGCGCGCGCGTCCAGACGCTCTCCTGCACGTACGGGATGCCGTACTTCTCGCAGAGGGCGCGCACGTGCGGCTGCGCCTCGCGGTACTTCAGCATCGGCAGGTCCGGCCAGAGGTGGTGCTCAATCTGGTAGTTCAGCCACAGGTGCGCGAAGTCGTTGAGGTCGCCGCCCGTGCGGTAGTTCGCGCTGCCCACCACCTGCTGCACCATGCGCTCCGCCTTGTTCGCGGGCGCGGAGTCGAAGCGGTACAGGTCCTCGCCGGTGTGGTTGGGGCCCACCACGAAGAACGTGTGCAGGTTGGTGACGACGTCCGCCAGCACGGAGTTGCAGAACACGCTGAACGCCGCCCACGGCCCCACCACCAGGAACGCCGCCGGATACAGCCCGAAGAAGACGGTCGCGTACGGCAGGTAGCAGCGCGTGAAGAGCTCCCACAGCTCCGTGCGCGTCAGCGCCCCACCCTCGCGGCGGCCCTTGCGGCGCAGCGAGCCCAGCGTCTCCGGCGCGTAGTAGCTCGCGCGCCAGGTGACGGCCAGCAGCGCCAGCTGCACGTAGCGCAGGGCCAGCGGCCGGCCGGTGTCACGCAGCGAGCCCTCCGCGTTGCGCTCCAGGAGGTCCGGATCCGCGTCCTCGCCGGTGTGCGAGTGGTGCAGCACGTTGTGCTCGAAGACCCACGCCTCCGGCAGCATCCAGTCCAGCCAGTCCACGAACCGGCGGTTCCCCTTCGCGAAGCCCTTGCTGGTGCGCGACGCGGGCATGCCCGGCACGCGGTCATAGCCCCGGTGCCCCACGTGGTGCATGAGCAGCCAGCGCGTGGAGCGGCCCAGGCCCAGCGCCACCGCGGAGAGTGGATTGGGAGCAATCCACGCCGTGGCCATGCCCAGCACTGAAGCCACCTTCCCCCACCGCTCCATCTTCCGCAGGTGCGCCTTGTCCGCTTCACCCAGGTTCGCGTCCAGCTGGGCGCGCAGCGCCTTCAGCTCCGCGTAGAAGCCCTCCACGTCCACGGAGGCCAGGTCGAAGTCAGGGGGGGCGCGGGACATGCGAAGGGACTCCTCGAGAGCGGGACGGGGACCACGGCCGATGCGGGCCGCACGGTAGCCTCCGCCAGCGCTCACGCAAAGCGTCACGTCCCGCTCACCCGCTCGCAGGGCGACGGGGCAGCACCAGCTTCGCGATGAGCACCTGCAGCACGTCGCCCTTCTGGTTGCGAGTTTCGCTGCGCACCGTGGCGATGCCCCGGTCCGGCCGCGTGCGGGAGGGAATGATCTCCAGCACCTCGCTCTCCACCTGGAGGATGTCTCCCGGGCGCGTGGGCCGGGGCCAGCGGATGTCGCCGCCCGCCCCCACGATGCCTCCCTTGAAGGGCAGACCGCTCTGGACGTTGAGCTTCATGGTGAGCGCCGCCGTGTGCCAGCCGCTCGCCGCCAGCCCTTCGAACAGCGTGTCCTTCGCCGCGGCGTCGTCCAGATGGAAGCCCTGCGGGTCGAACTCCCTCGCGAAGGCGATGATCTGCGCCGCGTCCAGCGCGTGCGTGTCACTGAAGAACTTCTGCCCCACGGACAGGTCGTCCAGGAACAACTCCTGGCGCCCGCCCTCTGCCGTCGATGCCATGCCCGCGTCCCTCCGGGACGGATGCCCGCCCACATTATGAGCATAATCCGTCCATGACCGGGGCGCTCGTCCGGGTGCCACTGTTCTCCAGGTCGCACGGGGGGCCGCCCCTCGGGTCGCTCCGGATGCCGAACGTTGAACATCGCGCGCCCGCACCGGCGGACACGCGTCGAAACAACCAGTGCCCACGGCCCGTGGAGTATGAGCAGTGCGTGCCGCTCTCCTGCTTTCGCCGTCACCTGTCCGTCCTCGCCTTGGCCCTGACGGGCCTGGCGGCCCCCGTCGCCCACGCCGACGAGGACACGCCCGTGTCCCCCATCGACCGCTCCCAGGTCGGAGAGGTGACGGTGGAGGGCGCGAACAAGACGACGTCCGGGACGGTGCGCTCGTTCGGACAGGTGGGCGTGGGCGACGAGGTGGACAGCGAGGAACTGGAGAAGGTGGAGCGGCGCCTGTTGGCCACCGGCCTCTTCCAGGAGGTCCGTGTCGGCACCGAGCCGATGCCCGACGGGCGCGTGCGGCTGGTGCTGCGGGTGAAGGACAAGGCGTCGTGGGTGGTGGCCCCCACGGTGGCGCTGTCCTCCGCGAACACCGGCGGCGGGCTGCTCTACGCGGAGAACAACCTGGGCGGCCGCGCGAAGAAGTTCGCCGTCGCGGCGCAGGTGAGCACCGGCGAGAGCGGCCTGTACGTGGGCTTCCTGGATCCGATCCTCTTCGGCCTGCCGCAGCTCAAGTTCAGCCTGGAGGGACAGCTGAAGAGCGACCGCGTGGACGAGTACAGCATGGACGCCAGTGAGGACGACCCGGAGATCCTCCGGCGGACGCGCTTCAACTCCGCGTCCATCAGCTCCGAACTGGGCTTCATCCTCTTCGAGCGCGTGCGCGCGGCGGCGAAGTACCGCCTGGCCAGCATCGACGCGAAGACTCCGGATCCGGAGATGCCGGTGACGGTGCCGCCGTTCTCCACCGGCCCCGCCATGCGAGACACGTCGCTGCGCCTCATGGTGGGCCTGGACTCGCGCCAGACGCTGCACGCGGTGACGGAGGGGCTCAACCTGGAGGCCTCCTACGAGGTGTCCACCCCGGGCGTGTGGAGCGAGTTCGACTACCGCAAGTTCGGCCTCCTCTATCGCCACGGCATCCGCTTCTTCACGGAGAACAACCTGGTGCTGCGCGGGGAGCTGGTGCTGGGCAGGCACCTGCCCTTCCAACAGGAGCTGGTGATGGGCGGCAACACGCTGCGCGGCTTCCAGTACCGGCAGTTCCGCGGCGACAGCCGGCTCACCTTCACGGCCGAGTACCACTTCCCCCTCTTCAAGGTGCAGTCGCTGGCCTTCCGGGGCGTGGCCTTCTCCGACACGGGTGCCATCGCATGGTGGGATGTGCCCGAGGACGGAAACCTGCGCGACGCCAACGGACGCGTCATCCGCAACTACCTGCGGGAGACGATCACGGGCCAGAACGCCGTCACCGTGGCCCAGGGCGTGGGCGGGGGCCTGCGGCTGTACCTCAACAACGTCGTGCTGCCCCTGTTGGGCGTGGACGTCGCCTACGCCGTCAACTCCGGCCAGGTGCGCTTCTACCTCGTGGCCGGAGTCACGCCCTCCTGATGCGGCTTGCTAGCCGGCGCGGGCAGCGTCCGCGTCCGGCTCCGGAGGCGGCACCACGCCGGGCCATGCCTCCGGCGGCAGGTCCAGGCTGAACGGCGGTGACTCGCCGCGCACCGTCCACCAGAGCGCCTTGTCCGCGCACAGCGCCTGCGCGATGCGGCCGGACGTCGTGCGGACGCGCTCCACGACGGCCTGGTGCTCCTCGGGCGTCTGCGCCTCCAGCATCGCGACGACGTTGTCCCAGACGCGCTGCCGCCAGACGATGAGCATCCGCATCACCGCCCGCTCCACCACGGGGCGGCTGAAGGGCACGCGCAGGAGCAGCCGCGTGGACGCGCACCGGTAGCGCTCCGCGAGCAGGTCCACGCAGTCCGGGATGCACGAGCGGAGGATCTCGTTCACGTGGAAGTAGTCATGCCGGTAGCGCGCCATCCGGCGTGCATCCGCCGGCGGCGACTGGTGGGCGATGTTGTCGTAGACGACCATTCCCAGGTCGTGGTTGATGTGGGCGCTCACGCCCAGCAGCGCGTCCTGGTACGGCTGCGTGAGCCCCTGGGCCGGGTAGTGCGTCGCGAAGCGCCACGCCGCGGTGGGCAGCGGCAGGTTCTTCAGCGAGTCGCGCACCGCGATGAGCGCCTCCTCCGCGAAGCGGCCCGTCAGGTGAGACAGCCACTCGGGTTCGAGGAAGCCGCCCGCGTCATCGCGGCTCAGCAGGTGGACGACCTTCCGCGTGACGATGGCGTAGATGTCCAGGAAGATGGCGCGTGAGTCATCCCGCGCGTTCAGCCGGCCGAGGATCTTCTCCAGACCCTCCAGCGCCTCCTCCGCGTTGACCGGATTCCAGAGCACGTCATCCAACCGGATGGGCCCCTGCGCGTCCGGGGCCTTTGTCTCGTGGAGGTGAAGCGACTGGGAACGCTGCGACCGGTGAGCCGAGGGGGAAGCCGGTGAAACATTCATGAAATGACGCTCCGCGGGGTGGGGGAACGACTTCACATGAAAGCTTATCTGAACCGGTCCCTCGTGTGATGACACCCGCTCAGAAGAAATTCGATGTTTCACGAGGCCCCCCGCGTGTTGACACTCACGCGGGGGCCTTTGTCACATCGATGTCAAACTCAGGGCGCGGTGCCTTCACTCACGGTGCCGCCCGTCTTGCCCAGGACGTACCTGGCGAGCGCGAGGGCGTTGTTCTCGTCGACGAGGGACTCGTAGGTGGGCATCTGCGTGCCGGGCTTGAAGGTCTCCGGGTTGCGGATCCACTTCGCCACTTCCTCCGGAGCCTTGCCCTTGGCGCCCTGGAGCTTGGCCTCGTAGGCCTTGCCGGGGGCGTGGCAGGTCGCGCAGCCCAGCGAGCTGAACATCTTCTCCGGGTCGCTGGAGGGCTCCGCCTTGGGGCGGCCACCGGCGGGCGGCGGCACGACCTTGTCGTTGGGCTTCATGGAGCGCAGGAAGGTGTAGAGGGCGGAGAGCTCCACGGCGTCCGCGTAGCGGTACTTGGGCATGGGCGCGCGCAGGATGTAGCCCCCGGGCGTGATGCCCGTGACCATGGCGTGATTGAACTCGTCCAGCGTCCACTTGCCGATGCCGGCCGTCTCGCTGGGGGTGATGTTGGGCGACAGCAGCTTGCCCTCGCCGCCCAGCGGCACCATGTCGAACTCGAAGCCGCCGCTCAGCAGCGTCTCCGGGTGCTGCATCTTCACCGCGCTGCTCTCCAGGCCGGGCGAGTGGCAGAAGGTGCAGTCGTAGACGCTGGAGGCCAGGTAGCGGCCGTACTCCACGGAGTCCGCCGCCTTCGCGGGCACGGGCACCGGCTCCGTGCGGCCCTTGTCGTTGATGCCCATGGCGAACGCGAACGCCATCCGGCCCGGGGGCGTCAGCTCGGAGCGCGGCGGCTGCTGCTTCTCCGGCGCGAAGTCCGGGTGCCCGGAGCGCATGAAGCCGATGACCGCCGCGATGTCCTTGTCACCCATGTTGGGGAACGGGGGCATGGGGCGGAAGTGGTGGTTCTTGTCGATGCCGTTGATCACCAGGCGGGCGATCTCCTGGTCCGTCCAGGCGCCCACGCCCTTCTCCATGTCGGAGGTGATGTTCGCCGAGTAGAACGTGCCCAGTTCGGCCGGGAAGTCGAACATCCGGCCGCCCACGGGCTTGGTGTTGCCTCCGCCCGCGTGACACTCGCCACACACCGCGCGGAACACCTGCTCACCGCGGGCAATGCCCTCAGGAGAGCTGTCCCGCGTGATGTTGGGCAGCGCGACATAGTCGTACGTCTTGTTGATCTTGTGGGTGGCCACGCCCATGGCGGAACCCGCGCCAATCAGGACCAGGGCGACCAACGCACCAATGGCGATCAGGATCTTCTTCATCATGGGGAACGCTTCTCCGGATGAACGGGGACGGCACACGGCGCTCCGTCTGCTCCACGGGGGAGGAGTGGACAGAGCGCCGGTGTTGGGACGGGTGAGGCGGCTACTGGCCCGGCAGACAGGTGCTGGGCGGGGGAATCGAAGGCGTCGTCGAGGGCGTCTTGCTGTACATCTGGAGGCCAGCGAACGTCACGCTGCCCGGGGCCACGGGGAGATCCAGCGGCTGGAGCACCCACGGGCGCCCTTCCGGGTCGCTGGTGGTGGAGTCCACCGCTTCGTAGTGGACCACCGGCGGCGGCCCCATCGGCGGCAGCGGCAGCGGCGGGTGGACGACAGCGACGACGCCCAGGGAGCTGTTCGGCGCCGGCGGCCCCGGCGGGATGAAGAAGCCGCGCGTGGACTGGAACGGCGCCAGCGGCGGCGGCAGCGCGCCTGGGGGCGCCCACTCGATGTTCAGCACGCGGCCCGCGCTGGCCACCACGGTGGTGTTCGCAGCTGGCACGCGGAAGACGGGGAAGCCCGGCCGGTACAGCCAGAACACCGTCACGCCGCCGAAGCGGGCCGGGTTGAGCAGGTCCGCCACCGTGGTGAGCGTGCCCTCGGTGGTCAGGTACTTCGCGACCGCCTCCAGGATGCCCTTGTCGCTCATCTGCAGGGCCTCCAGGCCCACGCAGGCGCTGTGCGCGGGCACCACCGGCCGCACCGTCAGCGTGGGCACGTAGTTGCCCTCCGGCACGGGAGGCAGCGGCGGCAGCGGCGGCCCCGCAGGGGCATTATTGGCCAGCGTGCCGCTCGGCACCCCTGGCAACGCCGACGACAGCACGAAGAACGGCGCGCCCCGGCGCGTGGGCACCTTGTCCAGCGTCCAGACGCCATGGGCGTCCGATGCAGCGAACACGCCGCTCTCCGCGAGCACCTGGCCCGTGGCGCTGTCCAGCAGGGTGATGGGCGCGTTCTGCACCACCGCGCGCTGCAGGAGCGGGCTGAACTCCGCGTACAGCGGCGGCAGCGGGCACTGCGCGGGCGGCGGCGCGCAGGCCGCCAGGTTGAAGAAGTAGGCCTCCGGGTCCACGGTGAAGCCGTTCAGCCGGGAGGTGAGGCCCTCCGGCTCGCGGTTCTCATACGTGGGGCGCGGCGTGAAGGTCGACGCCGAGGGGTTGTTGGAGGATTCCTGGCAGCCGGCGTTCAGCAGGGCCGCGCCGAGGAGCGTTCCGACGAAGAGAGCTCTTTGCATGGCGGGGTGCTTCCCCTACTTCGCGGGGAGGATGTGGCTGGCGGGAAGCTGATCGCCGCCGTGACAGGTCTGCGCGCAGTTGCCGAACCGGCTGGGCGTGCCGCGCTGGTTGAAGGCGATCTGGAAGAACTCGTCCCCGTGCTGGGAGATGTGGCAGGAGCCGCACAGCGACAGGCTGGGACGCTCCGTGCTCTTGCGCGTCAGGTGGCACACGGTGCAGTCCGCGCGGTTCGCCGGGTACGTGGGCGAGTTCATGTGGATGCGGTGCACCATCTCCTGCGTGCGGCCCACCGTGTCCGTGTCGTAGTGGTGGCAGACCTTGCAGCTCTCGATGTGGTCCACCGACAGGCCGTGGCGCAGGTTGTCCAGCGACAGCACGCCGCGGTGGCAGAGCTGGCAGTTGCCCACGTTGCCCGGGTACGTCGTCGACTCGTCCTGGCCCACCTGGAAGAAGAAGGGGTTCAGCTTCGCGACGCGCTCGCCCATGGCTCCACGGTTGAACTTCACCAGTGCCACGTAGGTGCCCGGCTTCGCGTTCGCGGGCAGCGAGAACGTCTGGCGGGTGGGCCACTTGTAGTCGATGAGGCCCGGCGTCAGCCCCGTGAGCGTGGCGTCATCCAGCGTCGCGAACGGGAACGGCTTGGCGAAGAACTGGGGCTTGTCGCTGGGGTTGCCCAGGACCTGGAGATCCTGGAGGGGGCCCGCGATGGCCACGTTGGAGATGGAGTCGTTCTCCGTGACGGACGCGATGACGCCGGGGACGAACGTCACGAGGCCGTTGGACTGGCCGCTGATGATCTCCCGCGCGCTGGGCAACAGGTCGCGCGAGTGCAGGTGGGCGCCCGCGCTGTCGCGCAGGTCCACGTAGACGCTCACGTCCTCGCCGGGCTTGTAGAAGCTGCCCTCCTTCGGGGGCGAGAACACCAGCCGCGAGTCCAGGCCCGGGTTGCACTGCACCGGGTTGCCGGCGTCGTCGGTGCAGGTGGACGGGCGATCATCCGGGATGACGTACGTGACGGGGAAGAAGAACGGCTTGTCCGGCAGCTGGCTCCAGGTGGCCTTGAGCGCGCCGGGACCGGACAGGCGCGGCACGCGCAGCACCTTGAAGGGGTTGGTGCTGCCCACCCAGTCCACGCGCGCGATGGTGCGGGTGATGGCGCTCTGGTCCAGACCACCCGCGAAGCCCGTCACGGTGCCCGGGTCCTTGTCGCCGGGGAAGCGCGGCGGCTTCAGGTTCTCCGACCGCCAGGAGAAGCGGCTGTGGCCGGCGTAGGGCGAGGAGGCCAGCAGCTCCGAGCGCAGATACGTCTGGCTCGCGCGCGGGGTGCCCGACTCGTCCAGCACCTCCACGGTGATGGTGTCGTCCTTCACCTTCTGCCAGTTCGCGTTGCCGAACTGCACCTCGCGGGTCCAGCAGTCCTCCACCGCGCCCGCGAGGCTGTAGAAGCTCCACTCGTCCGGGCCCTGGTTGACGTTGGTCCAGTCCAGTCCCGAGAAGACGGACTGGTTCTTGATCCACGCCAGCGCGGCCGTCTGGTCGTTGGGATTGTTGTGCTGGTTGACCACGGTCTCCGACACGGAGAACTGGTTCAGGAAGTACTGGGTGTCCGACAGGATCTGCAGCGTCCCCGTGGGAGGCGACTGCGTCAGCGGGTTCTGCGCGAGCGGCGTGACGCACACGTCCGGGTAGGTCACCGGCAGGTCGTTGTGCCTCAACGGCACGCCGTTCTTCGCCACCATCTGCCCGTTGGGCAGGAAGGCGCAGCCGTTGATGTACTGGAGGCTCAGCCGGATCGCTCCGGAGTTGAGGCCCTGGTACGGGTCGAACCGCTTGGCACCGCGGCCCGTGGTGGACCCCTCGTCATCAGTGACCTTGAGGAGGTTGCAGGACAGCAGGGGCACCAGCAGGGCGCACCACGCGCTCTTCAACAGGATTGAGCGATTCATGGAAGACGAGGCCGGAGGGAGTCGGGGGGAGGAAAAGGAGCAGGTGTCCTCACGCGCGGGCCCACGCGACCCACCCTTCCCGACGCCGCCAGCGCTCCGCGACGCGGAGATGGTGAGGCCTGGTAAGGGTTGGGAGGAGAACACCTCATCGGTTCAAACTGACCACATTATGAGAGTCCGCGCAATTCGTGGACTTCAGATCGCACAGAGGGAAGCACGCGCCCGCGCGCCGGATCAGAGGCTCAGGCCCGCGGACAGGAGCAGCGCGAACACCAGCCCGAGCGCGGCAGTCTTCCCCAGGTGTGGGTTGAGCGCGCTGCCGTCCTCGCGCCAGATGGCGCGGATCTGCCGCACCGCGAGCGGCACGGCGACCAGGGTGAGGAGCCAGGCCCAGCGGTGCTCCGGCAGCACCGCCCAGGCAATCACTGGGAGCACGAACGCGCCCCCTACCGCCAGCGTGTATTCCCACTGCCCGAAGCGCTGGCCGAAGCGCACCACCAGCGTGCGCTTGCCGGCGATCACGTCCGTCTTGCGGTCGCGCAGGTTGTTCACCGCGAGGATGCCCGCGGAGAAGAGCCCCATGGACAGCCCCGCCACCAGCACGGCCGGTGTGACGTGGTGCGTGAGCACCACATAGCTGCCGCTCACCCCCAGCAGCCCGAAGATGATCAGCACCAGCACGTCCCCCAGGCCCAGGTACCCCAGGGGCACGGGGCCCGCGGAGTAGAAGACCGCGCCCGCCAGGCAGAAGGCGCCGCCCGCGAACACCGGCCAGCCCTCCGCCTGGGTCAGCAGCAGCAGCGCGAGCGAGGATCCGGTGAACGCCAGCGCCGCGGCCGTCGCCACCTCGCGCGCCGTGAGCCAGCCCTTCTGCGTGACGCGCGCGGGCCCCAGACGCGCCTCGGTGTCCGCGCCCCGTTCGAAGTCCGCGTAGTCGTTCACCAGGTTGCTGACGATCTGCATGAGCACGAAGCCCACCAGGAACGTCAGCGCCGGCGCGAGCCGCCAGTGGCCCTCCGCGTTCGCGAACGCCCAGCCCAGCAGCGTGGGGGCGACGGAGGCGGTCAGCGTCTTGGGCCGCAGCGCGAGCCACCAGACGCGGGCCAGAGGGGGTCTTGATTCAAGCGCGACACTCGACGACGGGAGACTCGGAGTGGCCATGGATATCCGGGGGAGGGCAGCAGGCGCACGGTAAAGCTACAGGCCCGCCGACCGCAAGAGGAGCCAATGCTTCACATCGGTTATCCTCATGTATCACCTGTCTACACTCCGGCGGGCGGCTGCGTGACACAAAGCCAGACGCCAGTCCCCTCTCGGGCAAATTCCGGAACAATCAGAAATACAGGCCATCCGTGGCCGCCGGGTGATAGAAGGCGGCCATGAACTCGACCTCCCTTCCCTCCTCCCCTTCCCTTTCGCGCCGGAGCGCCGTGACGCTGCTGGGCGCGTTCGTGCTCGCGCTCGCCGGGTGTCATCCGGTGCTCTCCATCGAGGACGCGCGCTCGCGCTCCAACGGTTCGGAGGTGGTGGTGGAGGGCGCGGTGACCGTGGCGCCCGGCACGTTCTCCTCCGCCCTGGGCGATGAGGGCTTCGCCATCCAGGACGACACCGGCGGCATCTACGTCAAGCTGGAGGAGAAGCTGTCCTTCGGGCTGGGGGCCCGCGTGCGCGTCTCCGGCACTCTGGACGAGCAGAACATGCTGCGCATCCTCAAGAGCGTGCCCGAGGACGTGGACCTGAAGTCGGGCACGGAGCAGGTGTCGCCCAAGGAAGTGACCACCGGCGGCGTGAACGAGTCCGTGGAGGGCCAGCTCATCCGCGCGAGCGGCGCCATCACCCAGGCTTTCCAGGACGACTCGCCCTACGGCTACAAGCTCTACATCGACGACGGCACCGGCGAGGTGCAGGTGTTCGTCCACGTCTCCGCCGGCTTCGACAAGACCGCGCTCCAGGCCCTCACCGTGGGACAGCGCATCGCCGTGGTGGGGCTGGCCGCGCAGTATGAGACGACCTACGAGGTGGCGCCCCGCATGCCGGGCGACCTCTCGGTGCAGAGCGCCGCGCCCTGACAGCAGCCAGGCGCCCCTGGGTATGTAGCACCCCAGACGCCAGACGCAGGGTCCGCGGGCCGTTGGCTTTCGTGCAGGGCTCCACATGTGTGCCTGGGGGCGGATGCACGAAAGCCAACGTGCGCCTGACAAGGGGACAGGCGGGCAGGTTCCAAGCGTACGCGCAGTGCCAATCCATCCGAGTCCCTGGCGGACGAACGAGGGCTGGCATGGACGGACTTCGAGGAACAGCAGCGGTCTTGCTTGCGTGCGCGGGCCTGTGGGCCCCGGGCACCGCGTGGGCACAGGCGCCCGACGAGGACGACTCCGGCGACGTGATGTCGGAGGAGAAGCTGGAGGCCCTGCTCGACACGCCGACGGCGCAGCCCTCGCAGGACGAGGTGACGGCGGAGGCCTTCGGGCCGGAGCGGCTTTCGACCTACTTCGCGGAAGGCCTGCTGGCGAAGGCGAAGGCGGAGTTCGACCGCGGCCGGTACAAGTCCGCGCGGGCGCTGCTCGCGACGGAGTCTCCCCCTTCCCTCCCCGGCCGCTTCCTCCAGGCGCAGAGCGCGTTCCTCGCGCGCGACTTCACGACCGCCGCCGCGGAGTTCACCGCGCTCGCGGAGGACTACGTCCCGCTGCGCGACCACTGCCTGATGAAGGCCGCGCAGTCGCATGAACGGCTGCGCAAGCCGCTGCGCGCGGCGGAGCAGTATGGCCTGGTGAGCCCGGGCTCCCCGCTCTACCCGGAGGCCCGCTTCACCATGGCGCGCGTGCTCAAGCGCCAGCTGAAGATCCCCGAGGCGCTGGCCGCGCTCCAGGAGTTCATCGACAGCCGGCAGGCTCGCGGGCCGGACGCGCTGCGGATGAAGGCGCTGCTCGCGTACTGCGACCTGGCGCGCGCGGCGGGGCAGTACAACGCCGAGCACCGCGCGCTGCTGGAGGTCTGGGCCACCGCGCCCCTGTCGCCGGAGGCGGACCGCGCGAAGGCCCTGCTGCGCGACCTGCCCCTGCCCATGAAGTGGCGCGTGCGCCGCGCGGAGGCGCTGGTGGAGCTGCACCAGAACGTCCCGGCCATGAACATGCTGGCCCGCTCGGGGCCTCGCACGGAGCTTCCGGACGAGCTGGCCTGCCGCGCCCAGCTCACCCTGGGCCGCGCCCTGCGCAAGGAGCGTCAGCACCGCCGCGCCATCCAGGTGCTGGAGCCGGTGGCGCGCGAGTGCCAGTCGCCGGAGCAGCGGCCGCAGGCGCTCTACCTGCTCGCCTATTCGCAGTCCGTGGTGCAGCCCGAAGCGGCGGTGGAGACGTACGCCACGCTGGCGCGGGACTACCCGGGGCACGGCTACGCGGACGACGCGCTGTTCTTCGAGGCCTGGACGCAGCAGCGCCTGGGCCGCGCGGACGAGGCGCTGGAGAACTACGAGGCGCTCGCGAAGCGCTACCCCGCCGGCAACTTCGCCGCGGAGGCCCTCTTCCGCGCCTTCTGGCTGCACCAGCGCAAGGGCGAGACGCAGCAGGGCCTGGCGTCGCTGATGTCGGTGGAGCAGCTGCCGGAGGCCGCGCGCACCGACGACGCCCTCTGGCGCGCGCGTTACTGGCAGGCGCGAGTCCAGGAGAACGCTGGCGCGCTGGACCCGGCGCTCGCGCGCTACGAGCTCATCGCCACCGAGCGGCCCACGGCCTGGTACGGGCTGCTGTCCCGCACGCGGCTGGCGCAGCACGCACCGGAGCGACTGGCGCGGTTGACGGAAACCGCCGCGCAACCGGCCGTGGCGAAGACCTTGAACACCGCCGCGCCGGCCAACGACGAGGTCTGGCCCCTGCCCCCGGGCCCGCTCCAGAAGGATGCGCGCTTCGCGGCGGGCGTGGAGCTCTTGCGCCTGGGACAGCCGGGCGTGGTGGAGGAGCTGCTCGCGGTGGACACGCGCGGCCTGGCGGAAGCGCCCGCGCGGCTGCTCTACCAGACCATGCGCCGCACCGGCCGCGGCCGGGCCACGCGGCAGGTGGCTCGCGTGACGCTGCGCCAGGAGGCCGCCGGGCCGCTCAGCGCCGCGTCCCGTCCGGTGTGGGAGGCGACGTGGCCGCTCGCGTTCCGGCCGCTCATCCAGAGCTATTCGAAGGCCGCACGCGTGGACCCCGACCTCCTGCAGGGCCTCATCCGCGAGGAGAGCCGGTTCAACCCACGCGCGCGCTCGTCCACCGGCGCGCTGGGGCTCGCGCAGCTCATGCCCACGACGGCGCAGGCGGTGGCGGACTCGCTCAAGCTGGCGTCGTTCGAGATGTCGTCGCTGCTCCAGCCCGCGCCGAACATCCGGCTGGGGGCGGCGTACCTGGGCTCGCTGCTCAAGCACTTCGACGGCAACCCCGCCTACGCGGTGGCCGCCTACAACGCAGGCCCCAATGCGGTGGAGCGCTGGCGCAAGGCCCTGCCCCAGGCGGAGCTGGACGAGTGGGTGGAGCACATCGCCTTCGACGAGACCCGCGACTACGTGAAGCGCGTGCTCAGCAGCTACAGCGCCTACAAGCTGCTCTACGCCAACGAAGTCCCCGCCTCCTTCGCGCCGGCCCGCAAGGCCCCGCTGGAGGCCGGGCGCACGCCCACGGTGAGCCCTGCGTCGGGCGTGGGAGGCAGCGGCCGGAACATGGCGACGCCCACGTCCTCCGTCTCCGGGAGACGCTAGGCGGCACGCCGGACGGGGCCGTGTTCCCGTCCGGCGCTGGGACCGCGGGTTCGCGCTACTTCACGCCCGTGGGCTGGGTGATGGACTCGGAGCGGATGGTGTACTCGCCAGCGATGGCGTTCGTGTCGATGCCCGTGAAGTGACGGTACGGGTACGCGCCATCCGCGACGGTCTCGATGAACTCCACCGAGTCACCGGTGACGGACTTGCCGTTGATGTCCACGGTGAAGGTGTTCTTCTCCGAGTCCAGGCGCCACACGCACGCGCCCACGTTCGTCTCCGCGGAGCCGGTGGACAGCCCGTCGATGTCGAAGTCGTTCAGGAAGTGGTGGTTCATCTCCGCCCAGCGGAGGAAGTCCCGCCAGTTGGTGAAGGTGATCATCAGCCCGGCCGGCTGGGGGCTGGAGCCCTGGAGCACGCCGCCCCGGTAGATGTTCATCCGGTACGCGGAGCCGCCCGGCGAGCCCGTGAACGTGGGCAGGATGTTGACCGTGTTCGCCTCGCGGCCCGGCGTCACCTTCAGCGTGCTGACGACCTGATCGCCATCGCGCGCGGACAGCTGGTAGCCACCCTGCGCCCCCAGACGCGTCGCCACGCGCTGCTCCCACTTCACGGCCTGCGTGAAGCTGCTGGAGACGCCGTCCTTCTGGGTCGTGAGGTTGGACACCGCCAGCCCGTCAGCGACGGCATCCACCTTCGCGCGGCCCAGCGCGCAGCTGGTGATGCCTTCGAACTTCTTCACGCACTGGGACGCCGCGGCTTCCTGCGCGTTCAGGGAACCGGAGGCCTGGCCGTCATCGGCACCGCCCGCGCAACCCGTGATGCTCAGCAGCATGGAAGCCAGCAGGGAACCCGTGATCTTCAGATGCATCCGTTACCTCATGGTGTGGGGTGTACTGCCCGCTGCCCCACTGCACCCCTCACGCCAACACCTGGAGCCCGTCTGTTTCACTCGTGTCATTCATTGATTGAGAAAACGGAGTAGCGGCGGATGTCACATGAAACACGCGATTTGTAGCAGGTCCGGTCTCACCCGGAGCCTCAGGACCCCTTACTCGCGGGCGGGGTCCTGAAACGGGGATTCAAGGGATGAGCCGGACGCGGGCGGAACTTTGCCGTGGCGCACAACTCCCCAGGGGGTTCGGCGGATAATCTGGGGAGCGCTGTTCCTCCCCCGGACTCCCCACCATGGCCTCGAAGATCAACGACAGCTCGCGTCCCCTCACCTCCGTCTCGCGGCTGTCCTCGCAGGACGCCCGGACGACGGATGCGAAGTCCCGGAACCGCCCTCTCGCATTCAAGGACGGCTTCGAGTCCTCCGGCAGCACGCGCCCCGCGCCCGGCCAGCTGCCGCGGCTGCCCGCGCCGCCTCCGATCCTGGGGCTGCCCGCGCCCACCACCCCGACGCCCGCGCCGACGACGCCGGTGCCTCCGGAGGCGCCCACCGAGCCGCCCGTTTCGGTCGACTCGGATCCGATGACGCACCTCGAGTACCTGGCCTCGGACGCGCTGCAGGGACGTGACAGCCCCTCCGCGGGCCTGGATGCCGCTTCCGTCTACGTGCAGGCCCACGCGGAGAAGTACGGGCTCGTGGGGCCCAACATCAACAACCCGGAGAACCCCTTCCAGCAGAAGTTCAACGTCTACTCGTGGCTGGGCGCGGACAAGGCGGGCGAGACGGCGGGCGCGGCGCACGCAGGGCATGCCGAGCACAAGCAGTTCGGCCACACGATGTTCCAGGAAGGCTTCTACCTGGACGAGAAGATGCCCAAGGACACGCTGAAGAAGCTCAACCAGCAGTACGAGCAGACGATGAAGGCGGCGGGCCAGTCGGTGGTGCCGGCGCGCGCGGGCAAGCAGCGCAGCGTGGAGGAGCTCAAGCAGGTGGCCGCCGCCACGGGCCAGGCGGTGAACACCATGGCCATGCTGCCCGGCACCGGCCCCCACAAGGACGAGGTCATCGTGGTGATGGCCCACCTGGACCACGTGGGCGTGGACCGCAAGGGCAACCCGTACAACGGCGCGGACGACAACGCGTCCGGCAGCGCGGTGCTGATGGCGGCGGTGCCGGAGCTGGCGGAGGCCGCGAAGAACGGCAAGCTGGACCGCTCCGTGCTCTTCATCTGGACGGGCGCGGAGGAGAAGGGCCTGGTGGGCTCGCAGTACTTCGTGGACCACCCCATCCCCGGCCTGGAGCTGAAGAACATCGCCGGCGTCATCAACACGGACATGGTGGGCCGTTGGGATGATCAGCGCCTGTCCGTGGTGGACACCAACACCAAGGGCCAGCCCAACTACTTCCGTGACGTGGTGGACCAGGCGAACCAGCAGCTGGCGGATCCGTTCGACCGCATCAACCGCGACATCAACGTCTACCGCGACCGGCAGGACGGCGCGTCCTTCGGGCGCAAGGGCGAGGACGTCCTCTTCCTCTTCGAGGGCCTGTCCAACCCCGAGGGCGGCGGCGACCTCATCCCGGAGTACCACCGGCAGGATGACGACATCGACAAGATCATCGAGGACAACGGCGGCAACAAGCCCCGCCGCGTGAAGGACCTGCTCCTCAACGTCATCAACATCGCGGCGAACCGCACGACGGAGCCGCAGCAGCAGCCGAAGTAGCTGACCGCGGCACCCTCCGCCGGAAGGAGCACTTCCGGCGGGAGCATCCAGCGGGGACAGCGGGACCGCTAGGCGGCCAGCTTCTCCCCGCTGCCTTCCACGGGCCTGCCGGAGAGCGCGGCGACCTCGTGCTCGCTCAGCACGAGCTTCTCTTCAGAGCCGCTCCAGACGAACGGGATGCCCGGCTGGCGGTACAGGTTCGCGGGGATCTCCTGCGCCAGCTGCGCGTGCAGCTCCGGCAGCTTGGACCAGTGCAGACCGTGCCGCGTGTGATGCGCGGTGTGGTAGCCCAGGTTGCCCGTCATCAGGTTGTAGCCCTTGTGGAGGATGTTGTACGAGGCCTCCGAGTGGTTGGCCGTCTCCAGGCCCACGTGGTGGAAGTACGTGGCCCAGGTCGTCACGTAGAGCGACGCCATCATGGGCAAGAGGAACACGAAGAGCGCGTTGTAGGGGTTCACCCAGAACAGGCCCGCCAGCAGCACCACCTGGAGCGCGGCCATCCACACGAACACGCGCAGCGCCTTGGGGTGATGCTTCTTCCCCACGTGGAACGCGCGCGAGTACGCGGTCAGCGCCGTGCTCAGCGAGTACTCCACCTCCCCCATCGTCGAGCCGTCATCCCGCTTCCAGCGCGACTCGTCCTGCGTCTGGTCCAGGTAGTTCTTGTGGTGGCCCAGCACGTGGTGGAGGAACCACGCCTGCGACGTCACGCCCGTCTGGAAGCCGAAGACGATCTCCAACAGGCGGTTGGGCAGCGCGTGCTTGAAGAAGGACAGGTGCTGGTGGTGGTGGTTCCACGAGCAGATCCATCCCTTGGGGATGATGCCCAGTCCGAACCACAGCACCGGGATCCACCAGCTCTGGGCCGTGAGGAACACCGTCAGGTCGAGCGCGAACACGCCAAGGAACATCAGGACCGGGATGCGATCTTCAGGGTGCCGGAACAGGGTCATGGGCTTCCGAGACAAGTGGGCCGGGGAAAAAATGCCGCTTTTCCAACTGTAGGCTGCATTCCCCACCCCGAACAG